>NYSW01000119.1 GCA_002683195.1 Phycisphaerae bacterium | reverse complement strand
TAAAGGTCGGCGCCGTTCTGGAAGACGAAGCGAGCGGGGCCTTCGTCGTCGGGGCCGATCGCGGGCCACTTGATGTCGTAGTTCGCGAAACGTGTGAGCTGCTCGTGGTCGCCGGAGTCGATGTCGTAGCGCCAGAGGTTGAGCCGGTGCTCGTCGCCGGCGTCCGAAAGGTAGTAGAGATCGTCACCGTGCCACATGGGCATGGTGTCGGTGCCTTCCCAGTCGGTCACCCGACGTGATTCGCCGGTCTCCAGGTTCACCAGCCAGATGTCGCTGGCCATGCCGCCGCGGTATCGCTTCCAGGTCCGGCCGTCCCGCTGGTTCGGGGTGTAGGCGACCCAGGTCCCGGTGCGATCGATCGCGGCGTTGGCGCCGTAGGGCATCGGTAGCGATTCGGGCAGACCGCCCTCGCCGCCCACCTTGTAAATCCGCTCGGCCCTCGGGACGCCGCCCATCCCGCGAGCGCTGAAGAGCAGNTCGCCGTCGGCGGTCCAGTCGCTGAGNCGNTCGCCNGNCGGATGGTGGGTGANNCGNCGNGGCATGCCGCCCTNNGTNGGGACCACGTAGATGTCNCGNTTGCCGTCGTAGTTNCCGACGAACGCGACCTCNNNNCCNTCGGGCGAGAANCGGGGNATNGTCTCGANNCCNTCNGGNGAGGCGAGNGGNAGCGCNGTGCCGCCNTCGANCGGNACNCGCCANAGNTCGTTGCCNTANGNGAAGACGATCTCGTNNNTCGANATGTCGGGNAAGCGGTACATCGANGCGCCGCCGTCTTCCGTGAGNGGAAGCGCGGACGCGGTGGCACCGGCGAGGAGCGAGAGGGCGATCGAACTGGTNATGTTCATGATGGAGATCCTGGCGATTCGGATGCGAAGGGGCGTCGTACCGACGCACGGGCCCGTATGACTGGGGAAANCGTGCGTGCGATTGCCGCGGGCATGAAAAAGCCCGGTGCATTCGCAGGGTGCGAATGCTACCGGGCTTGGAGGGTCGGGTTGCGGAAGCGTCTGCTCAGGCGTCGGAGGCCGGAGGGCCCGCGATCAGCGGGACCGAACTCTTGTCACTCTTCACCACGCCGCCGGGTCGCTCCACCGTCACGGCGAAGAGGTAGGGCGTGTCGACNCGGAGTGGGAGCTTGATCGGGACGACGACCTCGCCGCGGTCGTTGACGTCGAAGACGCCTCCGTCGACGGGGTGGACGTCGGCCGCCAGCGGCGTGGGGTTCGCCGGATCAGGCTCGCGTTCCTGGTCCCAGATCCAGAGCTGGTACTGCTGGATCCTCGGATCGTTGGGCTCGAGGCCCTTGATCAGCATGTAGCCCTCCTGCGACTCGGGGCTGAAGGTGACGTATCCGGTGACGCCCTCGGCGGGGTTCACCAGCCCGGGAGCCCAATCCCACCGCACGGCGTCGGGATGGTTGTCCACCCACGAGACGAGCTGAGAGGAACTGCGGACGCCGGGGGTCTGGGGCTGCCAGGCGATCACCGCGAATGCGATCGCCGCGGCGGCCGCGACCCAGCCGAGCCAGCCCGTGGAGGGGCCCGCGGCGGCGGGGGACTCGTCCTGCACCGGGAAGGCGAGCGGCGCCGGGATCGCGTCCGCGATCTCGTCGTGCACACCATTGCGGATCCGGTCGGCGATCGCTGCAGGCATCGGCTCCGCCCGCTCGAATGCCGTCGCCAGTTCGGCGGCGGTTTCATCGAGGCAGTCGGCTCGAACCCACGAGTTGGCCTGGAGAAGCTCCTCGAGCCGCTCCGACTCCGCGTCGTCGAGACCGAAGACGGCGCGATCGGAAAGCAGGTTGAAGAGNTCTTCGGGCGGAAGCTCGACGTGATCCAGGGCGTCGCCCTGTGAATGGTCGTTGGTGAAGTCGTTCATGATGCACCTCCAAGAGTCCCAGTTGCGCTGAGTCCTTGAAGGCCGCTACCTTCGAGAAGTTGACGGAGCCGGATGAGCCCGCGCCGTGCGTGTGTCTTGACGGTTCCCAGGGGCATGCCGGTGGTGGCGGCGATCTGCTCGTGGGAGCGTCCGTGATGGATGGCCAGTCGGAGCACCTTCTGCTGCTCCGGCCGGAGCTTTTCGAANGCCTCGGAAGCGACGCCCGCTTCCTCCGCGATTTCGAGGTCGTCGTTGTTCGGTTCCGGCGCCGGCGANGATTCGGTCAATGCGACGGATTCGGGACGACGTGAACGCCGGCGGGTCCGGTCGATCAGTCTGCGCCGGGTGATCATCGCGACGAAGGTCGCTTCACCCGCGATCGAGGAATCGAACCGCGATGCGGTCCGCCAGATCTCCACGAAGATCTCCTGGACCGCGTCTTCGGCTTCCGCCGAGGTCGGGCAGGATCTTCGGGCGAGGGACCAGACGAGGCCGCCGAAGCGACTCATCATCTCGTCCACCGCACCTGGCTCGTTTCGCGCGACGCGCTCGAGAATGGGTTCTTCCATCGTTTCCACGTTCACTCCAGTATTGCTTGCCCGCCGCGTGCGGGCGGGTGGACTCTGGAGTGTAGCGGTACGGGAAGGGGAGTCGAGCGCGTTCTGCGCCCGACTCCCGTAGTTGAGGGTAAAACCGGTCATACCGACCACCTTTCGGTGCGACTATCGATCACTGATCGATGACGGGGACGATGACGGAGTCGATGACGTGGATCACGCCGTTCGAGGCTTCGATGTCGACCGCGATGACATTCGCTCCGCCGACGGAGACCTTGCCGTCCTTGACCACGACCGGGGCCTTGAAGCCGCCGGCGGTCGGGGCCATCTTCAGCTTGACGACCTGGTCGGAATAGACGCGTCCGGGGACGACGTGGGCGAGCAGGATTTCCTTGAGCTTGCCCTTGTTCTCGGGAAGCAGGAGCATCTCGACGGTGCCGGCGGGNAGCTTCGCGAATGCGGCGTCGTTCGGCGCGAGCACGGTGAAGGGTCCCTTGCCCTTGAGGGTGCTGACGAGATCCGCGGCACCGAGGGCGGCGGCGAGGGTCTTGAACTTGCCGGTGGAGACGGCGACGTCGACGATGTCACGCTGCTCGGGAATCATNACGGCGTCGATGACGTGNATNACGCCGTTNGAGGCCTCGACGTCGGTGGCGACGATGTTCGCNCCGGCGATNGTGGGCTTGCCGTTNNTCATCGCGATCTTGGCTCGNTCGCCNTTCGCGGTGNCGAGGNNCTTCTTCTTNANGACGTCGGCCGCNTCNAGCTTNCCGGGNACGACGTGGTAGGTCAGGATCTCGACNAGNGCCTTCTTGTTCTCNGGCTTGAGCAGCGTCTCGACGGTGCCCTTGGGNAGCTTCGCGAACGCNGCNTCGGTGGGNGCGAAGACNGTGANCGGNCCNTCGCTCTGNAGNACGCCNACCAGNCCGGCNGCCTTCGCGGCGGCGATCAAGGTGTTGAAGTCGCCGGCACCGGATGCCACGGCGACGATGTCGTTCGGGCCGCTGGAGCGGGCGCCCGCGAGGGTCTCCGACATCTCCATCGGGCAGGTCGACTGGCAGGGCGGTGCAAGGAGGGTGGTGGATGCGATGAGTGCGGTGAGGAACATTGATTCTGGCTCCGTGGTTTGACGGCTGAAATGGCCGTGAACAGGTACGATTTTCGTGATTCAGGGCCCCGGACGTTGACCGGGGGATTTCGCCGGCCTGGATGTCCCGGATTCACCCCACGGTCCGCACCCCGATGAAACTCCGCGGAAAGGTCTCCATCGCGATCATCGTTCCGCTGGCCCTCCTGCTGGCCCTGGCGATCCGTGTCGACCTCGTCGATACCCGTTCCCGCCTCATCAAGGACGGTTCGGACCGCATGCGACGTTCCGCTCGGAACGTCGCCACCGTCATCGACGGCCAGTGCCGGCGAATGGCCCAGGTCGCCGATACCGCCTCGATTTCAGTCGCGGACGTCAAGGACTGGACGAGGGACGAGCTTTTCGGGCTGGCCCACGGAATCGTCGCCCAGGATCCGATCCTCTTCGGCTTCGGGATCGCGTGGGAAGCGACCCCCGGGCCCGAGCAGAAAGGCGTCTTCTTCGGGTACGCCGAGCGGTCGTTGGGTGGAATCGCGGAAATCGATCTGACCGCCCGATACGACATCGCGAGCCTGCCTCGGTACGTGCAGTTGAAGGAATCCGCCGAACGATTCTGGGATCGGATCGAGATCGACAAGAGCGGCGTGGCGACCCGGATGATCGCCTACCTCGCGCCGGTGATGTCGGGCGGTCGATTCATCGGCGGGGTGTTCGTCGACGTCGAAATCGACGCGTTCGAACGAATGGTCGAGCAACGTGATCTCGACTGCGACGACTGGGCGATCGTCGATGAGAACGGTGAGGTCGTGGCGAACTCCCCCGGCGCCGGTCCGGAGTTCGAAGGCGGCTTCGTCGGCGATTTCGTGGTTCGGGAGCGACAGTCCGATGGGGCGGATCGGGCGGTGCGGTTCGAGGATCTGATCCGGCGGGCCGCGGTCGGCGAGGCGTTCGTCGAGGAGATCAGGACGAGCTCGGATGATGACGGCGTCCGAATGGTGGCCTTCGCACCGATCGAGGAACCGGGCTGGGTGCTCGTCTCGGGGCGGTCGCAGCGGGTGATGACGGCGTATGCAGACCGGCTGGTGCTGGCTCGAGCCGCCGTGGTGATCGCGATCGCGGTGACGGCGATCGGCATCGTGCTCTTCGGAACCTGGTGGGTCGTGCTCCGCCCCGTTCGTCGGATCGCGGACGTCGTGTCGCGGGCGGCGGAGGGTGATCGAAGCGTCCGGGCCGGGCTCGGTGGACAGGACGAACTCGCGATGCTCGGTGGAGCGCTCGACGAGGCCCTGCCGCGGCTCGACGAACTCGCCCGGACCCAGGCATCGCTTGATTCGGCCCGGGTGGTGCAGGAATCGCTGCTCCCCGCGGAAACCCTGACGCAACCCGGGGCCTCGATCGCGGGCCGGGTCATTCCCAGTGAACAGACCGGGGGCGACTACTTCGACTACGGCGAACTCGGCGACGGACGGATCGCCATCGGCGTGGGTGATGCCACCGGGCACGGCATGCCGTCGGCGCTCTTCGTGGCGACGGCCCGGGCCTACGTCCGAGCGTCGATCATGACGGAATCCGATCTCGCAGGTGCGATCGAGCTGGCGAACCATCGGCTCTGCCTCGAATCGTCCGCGGGCCTCTTCATGGTGCTCTTCGCGGCGATTCTCGACCGACCGAACGGTCGGCTGGAGGTCGCGTCGGCCGGGCACCCGGGCTTCCTGTTGCGTTCAGGCGAGGACCGGTTCGAGGAGATCAAGGCCGCCGGGATCCCGCTGGGCATTCAGCCCTCCGGCTATCGATCGAAGACGTTCGAGGTCGCTTCGGGCGACCTGCTGTTCGTGGCGAGCGATGGTGCATGGGAGTGCCGGAATCCGAACGGCGAGATGCTGGGCCTCGAACGGCTGCTCGAGGCGGCGGTCGCCGGTCGATCGCGATCCGCGGAAGCCCAGGTGGCGGAACTGTTCGACTTCGTTCACGACTTCGCGGACGGCCAGCCGCTCGACGACGACTGCACGATCCTCGTGGTCCGCATCGACTGAACGCGTCGGCCGGTCGCTTCGCCACATCGACGGCCTCGGATCGATGGCCGGGAAGAGTGGGAGTACGCCCCATCAACCTGCGAGCTCGCGTGACGTATCTTTCGCGTCGACGCATGTGACGTCGTTCGAGGTTCCATCATGAAACGTCCGGGGATGACCGCGATGACCTACCGAGTTCAAAAGCAGGGGATCGACAACGACTGGTCGCTGGCCGGGGTGTACCGGAGTCTCTCCGCCGCGGTGGTCCACTGCGAATCGGCGGCCGCGGTCGCCGGCGACGCCGCGGAATCGACCTTCCTGATCGCGGCCGAGTCCGAGGGTGGCGGCGAGTTCGTCGTGATGCTTGAGAACGGCCGACTCATCCACGCGGGCGAGGGTTGGGAAGCGGTCGTGCCGGAAGGCGTCTGATCCTGCTCGGCGATCCGGGGGGCGTTCGATCGCTCGCCCGGTGGATCGTCCGCGGTCGCCCGTCTCGCCGGTCCCGCCCGGAAGGATGAATGCGAAACAAGAACCGCCCCGAGCGACGATGGTCGTCCGGGGCGGCGTGCCTGCTGGAGACACGGTGACGTCGGTCTGATCAGGCGGCGGGCTTCCAGGCATCGCAGCCGGCCCGGGGGCCGACCGAGAGGTGGATTTCGGCATTTCGGGGGGCGGCGCAGGGGCTGAACGCTTCTGGAGCCGACTCGGGATTCACTCGGATCTCGACCAATTGCTGATGGTCGATCCCTTCACCGAAGTGTTCGCAACTGCCGCAGGTCGCATGCTTGTTGTCCGACATGTATGTCTCCTGGATGCTCGAATGGAGGCCTCATCGATGCATGAAGAATGGCATTCACGGGGGAATGTCCAAACGTAATCCGTGGAATCCCGGCAACTGATTCCGGAACTCATGGAGCTCATGAACATCATGGAGATCACGGGGTCAGGGTCCGGGAAGATCGCATCGGACCGATGCCCCGTGCGTCGGGGATTCCGATGACCACCGGGCGAGGCGCGGGGGAACGTGGCCTCGCGGGGGATCGAAACGAGAAACCGCCCCGAACGACCTTGGTCGTCCGGGGCGGCGTGGTTTTCGGAACGTGGTCATGTTCGCGTGATCAGGCGATGCGCTGTCGTCGGGATCGGATGCCTGCGGCGCCGGCTGCAATCGCCATGATCCCGCCGAGCCCGCACCGTCCGCGTCAATCGCCCGGTGGGATGTCGCCGGACCGCGAGGTGGCGGCGTCGGTTTCGCCTTCGAATGCCCGGCGGGGTGGGTTCGTCCCACCGAGGATGCTCCGGGCCTGGAGGATGAACGTCAGGTACATGCCGACGAAGGCACCGGCCTGGCCGAGGGCGACCCCCATCGCCTCCCACGCCCAGCCCAGGACGAGCATCGCGACGATTCCGATGACCGACCAGAGCAGGGAGGTCTTGATCACCGACGATCCTCCGCCCGCGTACTGGACCATGCTGAGGGCGATGCTCGCGGTCATCGAGAATCCGATCGACGTCCCGGTCACGAGGAGAAGCGGATACGCGCTGC
>NYSW01000095.1 GCA_002683195.1 Phycisphaerae bacterium | reverse complement strand
TCGAACACCCCCCGTTCGTGGGCGCCATCCTCGACATGCCGACGGCTGGCGATCGGACCGCGAGTACGAGCCCCGCCTCCGTCGGTGTCCGGCCTCGGGTGAGGCGGCCCACGAGCGGCCGGGATTCCGATCCGTTCGCATGAGCAGACGCTCGGGGTCCTCGATCCGACGTTCGCGAATCGCGTCGGCGACCGAATGTCCGGAGGTTCCGGATGAGCGGGGGGGCTGCTTGTCAAATGAGGTAGCCTCGGCTACATTCAAGACGTAGCCGTTGCTACGTGTCAACGGACTCTCCTCGTCGATCATTCCTCCTGCATCTGGACACTCATGCGTCACGCTTCCGGCCCGCCGATCCTGGTTCTCCTCCCCGTTCTTCTTCCCGTCACCTTTTCGACCGCCTCCGACACGAACATGAGAAGCGATGATGAAGTCACGGCCGCTCCGGCCGAGGCGGTGCTGCCCGAGGTTTCAGACAAGAGCGGGTACTCGCTCTTCAACCCGACGCCTCGGGACCTCTGGCGTCCCTTGAGCGCGGATCGGCCCGACTTCACGGAAAGCCCGGTCACGGTCGATGCCGGTGCGGTGCAGGTCGAACTGAGCTTCATCGATTACGCCCGAGAGGGTGATCGGAACGCGTTGTCGGTGGCCCCGGCCAATCTCAAGGTCGGTCTTTTGAACGACGTGGATCTCCAGTTCGTCTTCGATCCCTACGTCGCGTCCGACGACGGCATGTCCACCAGCCGGGGATTCGGAGACCTGCAGTTCCGCCTGAAGATCAACCTCTGGGGAAACGANGGGGGNGNGACNGCNTTCGCCTTCATGCCCTTCATCACGATCCCGACCGGAGCGGACGGAATCAGCAGTGATCACGTCGAGGGTGGATTGATCTTCCCCTTCGCCATGGACCTGACCGATTGCGTCGGCCTGGGCTTGATGGGTGAGACCGACTTCGTGTTCGATGAAGAGGACGATGGTTACGACGTCGATTTCGTCGGAACGGGAGTGCTTGGACTGGAGGTGTCCGAACAACTCGGCCTGTACGTCGAAGGCATCGGGATCGCGAGCACNGATTCAGACGTCGAGTTTCGAGGGATTCTCGGGGCCGGGGTCACGTATTCGATCACCGANGACGTGGTGCTCGACGCGGGCGTGAACCTCGGCCTGGTGGGAGAGGGCGACGACGTCAACATCTTCACGGGCATCACGGTCCGATTCTGAATCCTCGCAGGTCATCCTGCATGCGATCTGCGATACTTCGTCGATGCTCTGCCGTCGCTGTCACTACTCATTGCTCGGACTTGCTGCAGGCTCGTGCCCGGAGTGCGGCCACCCGTTCGATCCCGCGGATCCTCGGACGTTCGTGACGGATCTTCTCGATCAGTTGCGGGGTCGACTGTTCATGGTCGGGGGGGGGCTGGTGGTGGCGCTCGCATGCATCGCCCTCTACTGCTTCCTCTCGTACCAGACGGGGCTGGTGCTGATCGTCATGGCAGGCACGGCAGGATTGTTCGGATTCTTCCTCGGGGTCGGCCTTCGTCGGACTCCCCCCTCGATCCCGCTCACCATCCTCGCAGTCTCGCCATCGGTCGTCATGGTCGGCCTGTTCTACTCGTTGGCCGTGCACATGAGGACGATTTTCAACGGATGGCCCGGCCGCATCGGAACCGGCGGTTTTCCCCCGGCACTGGAAACGCATGCGTCGATCGCTTATGGGTACTTCGGCGGGATGATTCTGGTTTTCTTCGCTGGATGGCCGATCGGATTCCTCTCGTGCCTCTTGGTTCGTCGCTGGAATTCCGGTCTCTTCTATCTCGGGGTGACGGCGATCTCCTTCGCGCTTGGAACCGGGGTGATGGCCCTTGCTCCGTCAGGGTTCCTGGACTGGTGGTGGGATTGAGCGGGAGCCATCCGAATCCGAACACGTCGCGGCCCCGTGATCATTCGGCGATCCCGATGACCCCGAGTCGGGCGAGTCGGGCGAGTCGGCGGCTGCAGGGCGGGCCGGCGGGATTCCNGTCGACGTGGGTCAGGAAGAGTTCTCGACCTTGTGGCGAGATTGGTGACCTCGGCGCATGTACGTCTCGCCCGCGAGGTGATTCACCGCGGCGACTCGACTGAAGACCCGTTCGTCGACTCGGCGGCCCGTGCTTTCGTGAGACCCGTGCTTTCGTGAGACCCGTGCTTTCGTGAGACCCGTGCTNTCGTGAGAATGGTGGCCGGGAGATTCCTCTCCGGCTCGGGAGTCGGCGTCAGGGAGGACGAACTCGGCGCGCCGCGGGCGAACCTCAGGATCTCGACCGTTTCTTGAGACCGAGCAGCACCTCGGCTCGATCACCGAGCGGTCTGGCGGACCAGGTCTCGTCGGTGTGTTCCGCGAGATGCTNCACCACCATCGCGTAGACCGACTCNCGATCGTGGCTGGTGTCGATGTCGATGCACCGTCCGCGNTCCNTGAANANCTCGACCGTGGGGAGNGTCACCGCCTTGAAGGTGTCGAACCGCTGCTTCANGCTCTCGACGTTGTCGTCGCTGCGTCCCGAGTACTTGGCCCGTCCCAGNATNCGCTGCTCCAGCACCGGATACGGGCATTCGAAGTAGAGCATCTTGGGTAGNTCGGCCTCGTGTCCGAAGATCTCGTGCCACGCTTCGAGATTGCCGAGGGACCGCGGGAAGCCGTCGAGCAGGAAGTTGTTCCGCCCGGTGGTCCGGGTCACGGTGTCCATGGCCTTCTTGAGCAGNGTGACCACGATGTCGTCCGGAACGAGNTTCCCNGGCGTGATGNANCNNTCGATGGTCTCGGCCAGTTCGCCGCCNCGATCCANTTCGGCTCGCAGGAGATCCCCNGTCGAGAGNTGGGTCCAGCCCAGTTGGGCCTCCGCNAGTTCGCACATNGTTCCCTTGCCGGCNCCGGGNCCGCCGAGNACGAAGACCACGTTGGGTTCGGGGCAGGGNAGTCNNGGATCGCAGTGATGGACCACGACGTTCGGTGCCGGGGCGACGCCCTTNTTGTAGACGTGCCATTCGCGGTCGGTCGGGGGCATNTCNTCNTCGCTCGTGATGTCGTAGGCGAGGTGACCGTCGAGGCGGGCGATCCTCCAGGATCGATAGCTGTTGGAGTAGGACAGGGAGGGGCTTCGCTCGCCCCGTCCGTCGGCTCGATCCCAGGCCATCTTTCCATTCCAGTACCCGGGGCTCGACGTGGTGCCCGACTCGCTCTCGGCCGGTGGGGCCGCGGAGGGCACGAAGAGGCCGTCGACGTCGGGGATGCCGGCTCCGGACAATTCGATGAAGAACGTATTCGTCGGGCGCTCGGGCATGGCTTCCTTCGCGGGATGGGCGAAACGGCTTGCGATCATGATCGCTCGATCCAGGAGTGGCCGCGGCGAACGGGGATTGTAGCGGGCGGGACGGGGCGGTTACCCCATCATCCGTCTTCTTGACCATCCCTGCGATCTTTGGCAACTCGAGGCCTTGTTCTGCAGCACATGCCATCATCACCTTCAGGACCTCGTCGCCGGTCGGTGCGCTGAATGCGGGGTGCGGTTCGATCCGTCGGATCCACGGACCCGTCTCCGGAGTCCCCACTCCTGGCACCGCGAGCCGACGATCGGCGTCGTGCACGCGATGGCGACGATCTTCGTCGGGATCCTCGCCCTCTGGGCGGGACTTCTGCTGGGAAGCGACCTGTATTTCATGGTCTGGCAGGCCATGCCCAATCCGCCGGACCAGGCCTACTCGGATTCGGGACCGTCGTTGCTCGTGATCGCCGGCTGGATCCCCGGAACGGTCGGGGTCAGCTCCTCTTCCTTCCATGCTGGTTCGTCACCACGATCGTCCGCCGCCGTCGCCGCCGTCCGAGCGAGGGGCTCGTGGAACGAACTCCGCCCTTGACGCCTTCCATCGACACGCCCCGGGGAGAATGAACCCGGGCTTCGAATCCGCGGACTGGAACACCACGAGTCTTCGATCCGCGGTCATTCCGCATTCACCTCGACGAGACCCTCTCCGCCGGGGCTGGAGTGCGTGCCCGACTCACACTCGGCCGGAGGTCGTCCAGGCCACGGAGTTCGCGGTGCTCTTCCGCATTCTGGATGTCCGTGATCAGTCCGGGGATGTCCAGCTTCTGGAGTTTCTCTGGATTCCATTTTCGCTCCACGAGCTCGGCCTGGAGGGCTCGCAGCCGGGGGATCTCCGATCGGGCGGCCCCCCCGTAGTCGCGGAGGGTCCCGAGGCAGCGTTCGATCCGGTTGCCCATGCCCCAGCGATCGGGATCGACCAGGGTCACGCACATCGGCAGACCCTCGGCGATGCCATGCTTCGCGAAGAGCTCGATTCCGGCGAGGCGGATCCCGTCGGCGAACATGATCCCACTCGGTGCTGGTTCGACGATCGCCGCATGGATCGCGGGCAGGAGCGGTTCGAGGGTTTCGAACGGCAGATTCCGGTAGACGGTGTCGAAGGTCGCTCGAGCCCGGCCGTCCTGGTTTCGCAGACCCATGGCGACCGCCGATCGGAGAGCGTCTGGGTCGACTCCCTCGAGCGACCGTCCCAGCATGCCGTCGCGTCGATCGAACAGTGCGAAGCAGAGATAACGCTGCTGCATGCCACGTGGATCGGCCTGGTCTGGCGTCTCGGCGAGCATCTCGAGCAGGTCCGGGAGGGCGACCATCGCGGGGCGTCCGATCGCGGCCAGCGCTTCGGCGGCCTTGATCCGAAGCCAGAGATCCTCCGCGTCGAGGGTCGAGCGCAGATCGGGAACCAGGCCCGCGGCCCGTTCTTCGAGCATGATCGCCGCCTGGCAGGCGCCGAGTCTCGCGGCGAGGTCGGGTCGACGAAGCATCTTGCGAAGTGTTGGGATGATGTCCTTGTCTCGACGGGCGATCTCCATCGCGGCCCGCTCGCGGACCACGGGCGACCAGTTCTCGAGATTCCGAAGGAGCAGACGATCGGATCGATCGGCCCACGACTCCAGTCGGGTGCGGGATCCCCAGTCCCGGCCGTCGTCGACCAGTGATTCCGCGGTGCGTGGATCGACCTGCGGGGCGGTGCTCGAGGTCAGGCCGGTGAGGTGGATCCGTTTCGACGGCTGGGCGTAACCGAGCAGGAAGGCGCCGGTCGCATCCCAGCCCCGATAGCTGTCGGGCTTCGCCTGGGGCGGTCCCTGGTGCTGGAAGGTCCCGTCCCAGCCGCGAGCGAGGTCGTAGTACCAGCCGAACTCCTTCATCCAGGCACCGCTGGCCTGCGGTCCGGAAAGCGCGACCCCGGGCATCGCCCAGAGCATGTTGAAGTAGTTTCCGGTGTGACCGTTGTCCCGTTCGTTTCCGTGCGATGCGACGCTCATGCGGGAGAAGTACTCGGTGGCTTCGGCGTCGCCGAGCAGATTGAACATGACCGCCGCGACGCCGTTCTTGCCGTTGTCGTCGTGAGTCTCGATCCAGGGATCGTGATCCCCGTAGGGAACACTGCCCTTGCCGACGTAGAACCGCATCAGTCGGGCACTCTTCTCGATCGCCTCGTCGACCTCGGGATGATCGATGCCGGCTTCGCGGGCGAGGATCAGGGAGACGGTCAACGGCAGACCCGGCGCGTTCATCATGCCGTATCCCGCGAGGCGGCCGTTCCCCTGGACGAAGCGATGTCCCCAGGATCCGACCTCGCTCTGGCCGCGGGCGATCTCCAGGGTGATTCGTTCGAGCGACGGCAGGAATTCCTGATCGCCGGTGGCCAACGCGTATTCGGCGAGAAGAATGTTGATCGGCCCGTACCACCACGAGTGGAGTCCGCGACGCTCGAGGTCGGAGAAGGTGGAGAACGATTCGACCTGGGCCCGGACCAGCGGCAGATGTTCCGGATCGCCGTTGGCCAGCAGGGCGAGCGCGTTGTAACACCGTTCGATGGGGGTGCCCTTCTCGGGATCCGCGGCCATCTTCGCGGCCAGGGCGTTCGCGCCGGCTTCGAGGATCCGGGTGGACTTCGGGCAGTCGAACGGAGCGGTGTCGGCGTATCGACCGAGTTTCGGGAGGGTGATGGTGACCCGCTTTCTGCGGCCCTCGCGCCAGCGGATCACGACCAGTCGTCCACTGCCGCCTTCGGCGAGGCTGATCGCTCGGCCGATCTCGGTTCGCGGATCGCTCTTGAAGAGCCGGCCTGCGATCCCGAGGATCACATCCCCCTCGCGAAGCACCCCATCCGCGGGCGAGCCCGCTTCGACGCTGGTGATCATCACCTGTCGGGCTTCGCTGGTTTCGAGCTTGTTGCTGTACATCCAGCCTCGAGCCCCGGTCGGGCCGAGGTTCCAATCATGGGTCGCACCTTCGGGGATCGGTTCGCCCTTGATGAAGTCGGGGTTGGCCACCTTCGACGGGGGGCCGGCGATCGCCGCGGAGGTCAGGAGCAGGCCGAAGAGACAGGTGATGATGCGGGTGAACATGGAGATCTCCAGCGGAACGGATGGGTCTTCCGAGGTCCCTTGAGGATACGGGTTCGCTTCGCTGATCGGGCCTCGTCGATCGCCGTCTGAATGCTGGTGAAGTCGCAGGAGCCGTCGGGGCAGACGGTGAGGATCTCGGCCTGAGCCGGGATGGTGGCCGTGATGCCCAGGATCAGGCACGAAGAAAGGGTCGCGC
>NYSW01000013.1 GCA_002683195.1 Phycisphaerae bacterium | reverse complement strand
CATCACCCGTGAAGATGTAGAGGAGGCCATCGTTGGGACCGAAGCTGATGAAGCCACCGTTGTGGTTGGTGTACGGCTGATCGAAGGACATGATCGTCACAGCGCCCGCGGTCGATGCGTGGTCGGCATCGGCACCTCGGTTGTAGCGCCGGATGTAGGTGTCGCCGTTGCCTGCGGTGGCGGTGTAGCAGACGTAGAAGTACCCGTTGTTCTGGTAGTCGGGGTGGAACGCCAGCCCGAGGAGACCACGCTCGTCGTTGGTGCTGCTGCCACCGGTCACGAGGGAATCGATGTCGAGGAAGTAATCGCTGTTGAGCGTTTCCGTCTCGAGGTCGAGAATCCGGATCTTGCCCAGCTTCTCGACGATGAACAGTCGCTGGTCATCACCAGGGGCATGGGTCACGAAGGTCGGGCGAACCAGACCGGTGGTCACGAGTCGCGTGGCCATCTCCTGAGCGGATGCGAAACCCGGCACGAGGAAGGCGGCGGCGGCGGCGGTGGCGAGGACTCGACGGCGAATCGACATCGGTACTTCCGATCTGGCAAGAAGGGCTGGATAGGAGGATGAACTTTCATCCGACCATGATTGAGACGCTGGTATCTCCACCGGGGTTCCCCGATTCGGAGGGTGCACCTGCGACTTCTTTCACAATAGCACCCCCCCCGCCCAAGACTGCAGGAGACCTTGATTTCCTTTGAAGACGTGCTGAAACAGAAGGACGAGTCCGGATTCCGCGGACGGCGTTCAGGGTGCGATGCCCCCCGCCGCCACCTGTACTCGGCGAGCCATGGTCCGATAGCCTTCGATCGCCCGATCGAGCGCTGGCTGATCACGATCCCGAATCGCTTCCGCCAGAGCTGGCAGAACCACGGCTCCGTAGCCGCTGTCCCGGTCGCTCGCGGCGAATTCATTGCGGTACCACGGGCGGCCCGGAAGTCCGCCCGGCTCGATCCAGGCCCGGTCGAACGCGATGAGGCTCTGAGACACCGCCGGATCCGGAGTATCCAACGTCGCCACCCGGGCGGCGGCTTCCTCGCAGGCGAGTCGGGCCCGTTCGATCCCGGCTCGCAATTCGGTGAGATCAGCGGTCAGTCCGGCGGCCCCGATCGCGGTCTCGTACGCCTCGAGCCGGTCCGGCAATCCCGCCACCGCCGGTCGAGGATCGATCGGGGGAAGCGGTGAATCGGCGAGATCGGCGACCAGCGCCGAGCTGACCCGGGACAACATCAGTCCGCCCGCGTAATCCTCACCCACGATCGATCGATACCAGGTCAGAGTGTCATAGTTCGAGTGGTACACGCTCCCCGGACTGCCGCCCGCGGCGAGTGAAATGCACGGCACGCCCACGTGACACAGGAACCCCACGTGATCGCTGCCACCCCCGAGATCGCCGATCGAGGGTCGTTCCTTCGCTCCGGACCAGGCATCCAACACGGTGCCCGCCTCCCCCGGCTGCGAAACTCGCCCCGCCGCTCGGATCACCGCCCCCGACAACGACGGCGTCGCGGAGGATCGGAAGCGGGTTCCCATCGCGGCCATGTCGAGGTTGACGTACGCCACCGCATTCCGCCCCAGACGTTCCGCTTCGGCTTCCACCCATTCGCTCGAACCGATGATCCCGAACTCTTCGGCTCCCCACGCGGCGAAGATGATCGTTCGACGCGGCCGGAAGCCCTGCTCCGCCGCCCGGGCGAACGCGCGAGCGGTCTCCATGAGCACGATGGTCCCCGCCAACGGATCCGCGGCCCCGAAGCCCCAGGCGTCGTGGTGGCAGCCGACGATCACGAGTTCGTCCGGTGACTCTCGTCCGGGGAGCACCCCCAGAACGTTCGCGGTCGGCATCAGGGCTCGCTCCTGCTGGACGTCGAGGAGGAGTTTCAGAGATCCGCCTTCCAGACGACAAGGCACGTCGAGCCCGCCGTTCCAGGCGTCGAGTCCGAACGCGTCCACGGTCGGGCCCTTCATTGCCGCCATGATCCGATTCGCCGCGGCGTAACCGATGGGCTGCACGGGAATGCCGGGCAGTCCCACGGATTCGATGTCGAGTCGCTCCACGTTCCCCCGGGCCGGGCGGAACGGGGTCAGAGGATCACCCTTGTACGGCAGGGTCATGATCGAGCCTCGTTGAATGCAGGTCTCGTTCGCCCAGCCGCCATCCGGCCACGTCGGACCACGGTCTTCGCCGCTGTCCGCGGGGTCGAGGAAGATCACCAGTCCGGCGGCGCCCGCCTCTTCGGCGAACTTCGCCTTGAAGCCGCGGTAGTTCCCGCCGTATCGGGCCAGAACGATCCGCCCGGTGCAGTCGATGCCGAGTTCGCGGAGGCGTTCGAAATCCTCGAGTCTTCCTCGATTGGCATAGACCACGCCCGCTTCGACCCGGCCGCTGCCCGAGTACGCGTTCCAACCCCATTCCAGATCCGGATGGCGGGTGGCGGGATCCTCGAGAAGTTCGCGTTCGGTGATCGCCAGCGACATCACCCCTCGACGGCGACGGCCGGTCGCGGCGGGATCCGGTTCCGGGACCGAGTCGTCCACGATGGTCAGGCTCGCGGAGATGGGGCGGGCGAGCAGGGGCTCGAACCACCAGGTCTCGGTCTCGAGCCCCATGCCTTCGAATGCCCCCGCGATGGCGGCGATCACCACCTTGTCCCCGTCGGTCCCCGCCACGTGCGGACGGGAACCCAGAAGTTCATGCCACGCCGCGATCCGCGCGGGATCCGGCGATGCCAGGACGTGGTCCAGGAGATTCGATTCCCGTCGGTCGTTCTCCGACCCGTCGGTGTCCTCCTGCGGGACGTCGGCCGCACCCAACGCGGAGAGCAGGAAGAACGGGAGAATCGATCGCAGGATCGAACGTTGAAGTGATGAGAGGGGTGACATGGCCGACAAGCGTAATGCCGACGGAGCGATCCGGGTGATCGCTCAGGGCCGAACGAAGTCGCGGAAGAGTCGATCGAGTCGGGCGTGCGAAGCCGCGACCCGCCGGGCGGTGATGCGGCCCTCGAGAATCGCACCCGCGAGGGCCTCGACCACCCGATTCTGCCGGACCGGGTCATGACAGCAGAGCACCAGGTCGACCCCGGCGAGAATCGAACGGATCGCCGCTTCACCGAGATCGCCGTCGATGTCGGGGAGTTCGGCGATCGCCGCCATCTCGAGGTCATCGGAGATCACCACCCGGTCGAACCCGAGCTCGGTCCGCAGGATCCCATCGATCGCCGCCCGGCTGAGCGTCGCCGGCACCCCGGGGTCCAGATGTTCGAAGACGACATGTGTGGTCATGATCGCCGCCACCCCCGCTTCGATCGCCGCGGTGAAGGGTGGAAGCTCGACCCTTCGCAGACGGGTCAGATCGTGCCGCAGGACCGGAAGATCATGGTGACTGTCCTGATCGGTGTCTCCATGACCCGGAAAGTGCTTGGCACACGCCGCGACGCCCGCGGACTGCATCGATCGCACCAGAGCGGCTCCGCAGGCCCCGACGTGTTCCGGATCGGCTCCGAACGATCGCGGCCCGATGACCGGATTGGCGGGATTGCTGTCCACGTCGACCACCGGAGCCAGATCGAGATCGATCCCGACCGGCCGCAGATCCGCGGCGAGCCCCGTCCCGACCGTCGCCGCGGCCTCGACGCCCGCGGTACCGATCTCCCGCATGGTCGGTGGAGGCTTGAAACCGTCGGTGAATCGAACGGTCGCACCACCTTCCTGGTCGACGCAGACCAGCACCGGCTCGGCGACGAGATCCTTGATCGCCGCGACGGTCGCGGCGACCTCCGAACGGGGACCGGCGTTGCGAGCGAAGAGAATCACCGAACGCACGCCCCGGCTGATCAACGCCGCCGCCTCGGCGGTCGGACGGCTTCCGTCGAAACCGATCGCCACCAGACGGGCGGCGAGTCGTTCAGCCGATTCGGGAGTCGGGTCCATTCGAACACGATACGCGGATGACCGCCTCCGCCGTCCCCCGACCGACGACGAACGCCCGTGTCCGGAAGGACACGGGCGTTCGTCATTCGGTTCGCGTCGTCGGTGCGGATCAGAAGCTGAAGGTCAGGCCCCCGACGAACATCTGGCTGGTCAGCCCCTCACCGGACCGACCCTCCCAACGGAAGTTCAGATCGATCTGCTCGAGCACGTTCCAGTTGACCCCGACTCCGTAATAGGCGGTGTTGATCGTCTGGTTCGGAACCTCGACCGGCAATGCGGTGCCGGTCGCGGCGAGCGACACGTCGTACGTCCCGTTGTCGGTGAAGTTTCCCTGCCAACCGAGACGCCCGTCGATCACCAGACCGGGGAGCGCGCTCCAGGAGAGGTCCGCACCGATCCGCCCGATGAACGAATTCAGGTCACCCGGGTCGATCGACTGGGCGATCACGCTGTTCGTGCTCTCGTCGATGCTGCCGGTGTTGATGTAGCTGTAGAGGAAGGACCCCGTCGGCGTGAGGGCGAATCCGTCGGACAACGGCACTCGGTACCCCAGCCCGAACGACGTGTCGACCTGAAAGCCGTCCGCATTGGAGTCGACGGCTTCGAAAGTCGCGCCCGGCGTGTTGCGATTGAAGTCGAAGTGATTCCACCCGACGCTGAGTGCCGCGTCGGCGAAGAACCCGTCGCCCGAACCGTAGGTCGCGAAACCACCGCCGCGAAGGGTGCCCACCCGGGTGTTGCCGAAGCCGCCGTTCAGGTCGCCCATGATGGCGGAATAGCCGAGGTCGATGCCCGCGGTCCATGTCTCCGAGAGGTTCCACCCGAAGCCGCCGATGCCGCCGTACTCACGTCCGCTGAGCCCGATGATGTCGCCGTCGGTCGGGGTGGTCAGGTTTCGGCCGAAGTAGGTGCCGAATCCCTGGGAGGTCGGATCCGCTCGCATCTCCCGGCGGATGGCCCGGCCGGCCACGTCGTCCTGACCCGCGATGCGGATCGGTTCGCCGAGGCGGAAGGGCGTGGGAGTCCGCCGCTCCACGGTCGTGAACTTCCGCTGGATCTCCCCGCGGAGGACGTCGTGATACTGCGAGAGGGCGACCACCTGGACCGCGGAGATCTGGGCCGTCGGATTGGACAGTCCGGTGAGGGCCGCCTGATACGCCGCGGCGGTCTGGATCGTGTCGAGTTGCCCGAGGATCTCACCTTCGGCNCCGGTCGGNGCGGCGTTCGCNGGNTCGATGAANCCGTCGAGGAGGAGACCCACGTCGTANAGNCTGGTNCCNACCTCCAGNGTGTTGGTGTACTCCGCGTCGGATCGGGCNGAGAGTCGCGAACCNNCGANGTCGGTCTCCCAGGTCCGNGTNACCGAGACCGGGGCCTCGAGGGCGATGTTGTCCGCGGACTTGAANCTGNCNGCGTTGATCAGNGTGAAACTGAGGTTNGTCGGAATGTAGTCCGGCCCNTGCACGTCGATCGCGATCGTGCCGCTCTTGGTGAAGTCGGCTTCACCGGNCAGATCGATCATCGAACTCTGNCCGACGGTGTCCGAAAGCGCCTNGACCAGCGAACCGTTGANTCCGAATTCCAGTCGACCGCCCTCCTGCGAGACGAGATTGCCGGTCTCGATGGCCAGCAACCCCTCGGTCGCNCCGAGNACNCCGGCCCGAACCACACCGGCGTATTCGAGGTCGCCACCGGCCATGGCGATGCTGCCGCTGCCGAACAAGGTCGCATTCTCCTGAACCTCGATTCCCTGGGCCNCGTCGAGGGTGGCGAGGATCGCATCGTTCAGGTCATCATCACTGAAGATGAAGCTTCCACCCGCAAGCACCACGGAATCAGCGTTGAGAGTCGTGCCGGCTTCCAGCGTGGTGACGCCACCACCCTGATTGAAGGCGCCGATCACCGTGGCCGAAGAGGTGTCCGACAAGGTGATCGTGCCCGCCGAATCGACGGAGTCGAAACTCGCCTGGGCCGAGTCCGTCAGCACGAGGGAACCCGCCAGGGTCGCGGCTCCCCCGACCACGAAGGTGGAATCACCACTGACCGACAAGGTGCTTCCACCGCCGGAGGCCAAGTCGCCGTTCAGTTCTACCGAGGCGTTGGAGGAGGCTTCGAAGTCACCATCGATCACGGAGTCGCCGGTCACGATCAGGGAAGAAGTGTCTCCGACCTGCAGAACCGATCCGGTGTTCATTCCGAACGACCCGTCGGCCGTCAGGGTGGAATCGTTCTGGAGCACCAGCGTCGCGGCGGACGTCGCACCCGAAGAAAGGAAGAGGCTGTCGGGATCGTCGACATCGGCGGTCGCCGTCGTGATGTCGCCGCTCTCCAGGTACATCGTTCCTTGAATCACGTCGAGGGAGGAGATGCCGGTGATGGTGGCTCGAGCAACGCCGTCGCTGCCGACGGTGTGCAAGGCTTCGTTACGGGCCTGATACGCACCCGCGATGTTCGCGGTGCCGGTGAACGTCGATTCGCCCCTCGTCCAGGCGACGCTCAGCTTGCCGTCGCCACCACCGGCGGCTCCGCCGGGGCCGTCGGTGAACGAGCCGGAGAAATCGCCGCTGCGGATGAAGGCCTGGGCATCGAAGTTGTCTTCGATCTCGACCGCGCCCGATCCATTCAGGGTTTCCATCGCCCACTCGTTCGACGCCGAGATCGGACCGGCGGGGTCGACGGTTCCCAGCTTGAGCAGCGAGCCATCTCCGAGTGTGAAGTTCACCTTCAGACCCGGGTCACCAGAGAGCGTGCCACCACCCATGGTGAGGGCGGAATCATCGTCGACCGTGATGTTGAATTCCCCGGCGCGGAACACGGATCCCGCGATCGAGACGTCGTCGTTGCCGTCGGTGGTGACCGTGATGTCCATCGCGTCCAGACCGGACGCGAGTTGGAACGACCGGGATCCGCTGAAGGCCACGGTCGCGTCGCCGGCTCCGGTGGTGTCGATCGTCAAGTCGCCGCCGAACTCGGTTTCCGCCGACCAGTTCACCGTCTGGTCCCCGGTTCCGTTCACGACGAGATTGAAGGCGCCCGCGAGGGTCGCATCACCGCCGAAGTCGACCGTTCCGGCGCTATCGCCGCCGATCGTGAGGGTCGCGGCATCGATGAAGGTCGAGGTACCGTTCAACGCGACCGTCTGGTCGCCGTCCATGGTCAGATTGAAGTCGCCGGCGAAGTCGGTGGCCCCGCTGAAGGTGGCCGTCCCGTCGGCGTCGCCACCGTCGATCGTGAGGGTCGCCGCGTCAATGAACGTCACGTCGCCGCCGAACACCGCGGTCGCCCCGGTTCCGATATCCAAAGTGTCGAGGAACGTGANGGTNTGCGACCCTTCGAACGTGACATCGCCGAAGGCGGCCTGCACGCCGACATCNAAGTCAAAGCCGTACGTGTCTCNGACCGTGACGTCGCCCGTGAAGAGGGCGGATCCTCCCTCGAGGAGCGCGGTTCCCCCGGCCCCGGCATCCCCGAAGACCACGGCCTCGCTGAAGGTCATCGACCCGCTGTTGTTCTCATCCACGTACATGTCGAAGGTCACGTCGCCGAGAAACGTGGCCCCGATGTCGAAGGTGAAGGATCCGCTTCCGGTGTCGAGAAGGGCACCCACCGCGAATTGGAAGGAGCCTCCCCCATCCTCGAAGGTGATGTCCGCATTGTTCGCGGTGTTGTCGAGCCCCCCGAGATTCAGGACGTCCACGTTCATGTTGATGTTGAACGCGTCGGAGTCGGGGAGATTGAAGATGATCGAGCGGCCTCCGAAATCATCGCCCGGATAGACATCGAGGTCCCAGTTCAGGACGTCGTTGAAGTCCGATCCCGAATCGCCTTCGCCGTCGAACTGATCCTGTCCGTACGAAGCGATCGAACATCCACCGATCGCCGCCATGACCGCCGCGACCCGGAGACCCGGTNGGATCAATCNCNGGNTGCGGATTCGGCGTGACTGGACTNGANTGGGTTCTTCCGACGAATGGACACTGGCGAGCATGCTGACTTCCCTGGGGCGAGTGATCGAGGCTGAGCCAACCACTCTGGATCAGAACAAGGGGGGGATCGACGTGAATGACCGGCGAGAAAAGGCGCGCCGTCGCTGGAATATCGGCCGACTCGGAAGGCCTCCGACAGAGATCCTGCTGAATCGGGAGCCGGTTTTCTTCTCGAGTGCAGACGCTGGGGCCTTGCGACCGCTCGCAATGCCGCCGCCCCCCCGCCATGGCCCGCCAAATCCAGAAGTCCACAGGCGTTTTCGGAGGGGTGATCCCTGCCTTTGGGCCTCATGAGTGACCACGAGCGTTTTTGGGGCATTTTTTGCGCGTCAAGGCCGCCGGAGTGAATCTCCGGACCGATTTCGCTTTCGCCCGTCAACCCGCGAAGCTTCGGTCACTTCACCTTTGACATCGCTACCGAGCTTCGCTCACGGGCGGAGATCAAGGCCGCCTCCAACACCCGTTGGGTCTCGAAGGCATCGGCGAAGTCGGGCATCGGCACCTCGGGTGCCTCGCCGCCNAGGATGCGGGCGGTATCGGCCACCTGACTGACGAACCCATGCTCGTATCCCAGGCCGTGGGCGGCGGGCCAGTAGTTCTCGACGTAGGGGTGCTTCCCGGCTTCGGTGCACAGGATCCGGCTCCAGCCGCGGAGTCCCGGATCAAGGGTGTGATCCCACCATTGAAGCTCGTTCATCCGCTCGAAATCGAACTTGATCGACCCGTGCTCGCCGTTGATCTCGATCGAGTTTCGATTGAGATTCCCGGTGGCGACCCGGCTGGCCTCGAAACTGGCGATCGCTCCACCCTTGAATCGAGCGAGGAAGAGCACCGCGTCGTCGACCGTGGACCGACCCGTCCGGGGCC
This sequence comes from Phycisphaerae bacterium, assembly GCA_002683195.1. Next base: position 19,779 of record NYSW01000013.1, on the reverse strand, counting down.
TCTTCGAACCCTTCCCTCGGGAACCCTTGATCGCCGCGCCGCTGTCCCCGACGATTTCCCGTCGAGTCACGAACGTCTCCTCCACCGCTCCAATGACTTCCGAGACTTCGTCCCCGGTCAGAAAACGAGCGAGGTCGATGATGTGGGCGTTCAGGTCTCCGTGAGCGCCGGATCCAGCCTGCTTGGAATCAAATCGCCACACCAGAGGCGTGTCAGGATGCCCCCAGTCCTGCAGGTAGCTCGCCCGGACGTGGAAGATCCGCCCGAGGCGGCCCTCCGCGATCAGTTTGTGGGCGAATGCGAGGGCCGGAACCCGACGATAGTTGAACCAGACGAACGTCTGGACACCCTTTCGCTTCGCCTTCCGGGCGGCATCACGCATCGTTCGAGCATCGTCGATGGTTCCAGCCAGCGGTTTTTCGCAGGCCACATGCTTCCCGGCCGCCAGGGCCTCGATGGACATCGAGGCGTGCAGATGATTCGGAGTGCAGACGTCCACCAGATCTACTTCCGGATCGGCCACCAGTTCCCGCCAATCCGTCGTGCTGGAGAGCCACCCCCAGTTCTCGGCGAACCGACAGGTCTCCATGCCGTCGCGTCCACTCGCGGCCTGCATCCGAATAGCGCGAGGAAGGTCGAAGAATCGACTGGCCGACATCCAGGCATTGGCGTGGGCCTTGCCCATGAACTTGGTGCCGATGATCCCGACCCTCAGGGGCTCGCGCTCGGCGGGCTTCCTGGGGGCGACGGAGGTGCGCTGACGGGCCTTGGCCATGGTTGGATCCTCTCTGAACGTTCAACGGAGCGTGATCATGTTCGTCTCTGGTCCTCATTCGCCGCGGGTCGCCTTCAGACCGAGGCCGAAAACCACCGGGACCAGTGACGCTGCGAGGTATCCTACCGGCCGCGTTCATCACCGCCCGACCGCGGAGAGACGCCACTATCGGAGCGATCACGATGACCACGAAATCTTCCGTCCGCGAGCAGGATCTTGTTCGCCGCCTTCAGTCACTCGAAGTCCGGCTCGACCGGGAACGAGGCCGACGCCGACGATTCGAGCGGACCGCCCTCGCCCTCGGAGCGGTGGTGATGGTCCTCGGCGTGATGGCCGCGGGCCGTGGATCGTCGGTCCTGGACGTCGTCCAGACGCGGCGGCTCGAGATTCTCGACCAGAGCGATCGCGTGGTGATGCTGGCCTCCGCCGCCCGTCACGGAGGTCGCCTCGACGTCTGGGACGCCGAACAACGAAACATCGTTCGCCTGAGTGGGAACGGGGTCGGCGGAGATCTGGCGATGTTCGATCGCGGCGGCCGACAGATCGTCGGCATGTACGCCGACGGGCGGGCCGCCAGACTCGAAATAAACAATCCGGAAACCAAGACACCGGCCGTCCTCCTCACCGCGGGAAGAACCGGCGGGATGGTCTCGGTCGCGGACGAGGCGGGCCAGCCGACGATCCGGATGACCACCGAACGCCGACGCGGAATGCTCGCGATCGGCAAGCCGGGTCAGGACTCGATCGTCCTCGATTCGACCGAGGCCGGTGGACGCCTCCGAGTGAATCCGAGCCGAGGCAGGCAATCGGTACGAATCGAAGGGGCGACCATCCAGGTCGACGCCGGCACTCGAAGCCTGGTCACCATCGCCGCCGAAGAGAACGGCGGCGTACTTCAGATCAATGATTTGGACGGGAAGTTGCGATTGGAAGCGACCGCTTCCCCCGCCGGCGGCCTGCTCGATTTCCGCAACGCGGAGGAAAAGGCGATCGTCAGCCTCGGCGGAAACGACACCGCCCGGGGCCTGAGGGTTCGCAACGATTCGGGCGTCAGCGTGGCCGCGGTCGGCTCCGGGGACGACGGTTCCGGAGTACTGGAGATCGCCGACCTGAATGGTGCCCGCTGCGGGGTGCTTGGTGTCGACCAGACCGGCGGGCGCCTGCTGCTCGCAGGGCGGGACGGCCGTTCCTACGTCGACGCCGGCGGGGACAACGCCGGCGGCCGAGTCGAGGTCCGAGACGGCGAGGAACGGGTTGCCGCCGTGATGCGGGGTGCGAAGAACGGGGGCCAGATCGTGGTCGGACTCGAACCAGGCCTGACGGGCATCACCCTGGATGCCGCGGGGACCGCCACGCCGACCATTTCGATCTTCGGCCCCGGAGGACGTCTCGCGGCGCTCGCGGCCACTCCGACCGGTGGCCTCCTGAACCTGATGGACGCCGACGGCGGCATCGCGGTCGCCACCGGATCATCCACCCGCGGCCGGGGCGGCGTGCTCTCGGTTCGCAACGAAGTCGGCCAGGAGGTGATCCATGCCGGAGTGACGGAAGATGACGAAGGCCTGATCGAAGTCTTCAACGCCACCCACACCCGCAACCGGACCCTGTCGGCCCCATGATCACGACCACAAACATCATCCGCCGGGCAGGTCGGACCATCCACCTCGCCGTGGCCATGCTCCTGCTGACGGCGTTCAGCCCGGCCGCCCAGGCGATGCCTCCGATCGCTCCCCCAGCGCCGGCGGTGGCCGAAAAAGCGGAACCGACATCGCCACCGGAGTCCCTCGCATCGCCGCGAGCGACCCTGAAGACGCTGCTCGACGCGATCCCGACGGACGGCGCCTCGAACATGACGGTCGCGATCGAATGCTTTCCAGAAGCCGCGATCCCCAAGAGCACCACGGTTCGTGACGTCACCATCCAGCAACTGGTGGATCTTCTCAACTGGCTGGGTTGGAGAGAAGAGGGCGCGCTCGCCACCCTCTCCCCAGAATCGGATGCCGCCGGGCCGAAGGCCTACACCCTGCTTCCGTGGACGGGGGCCGGTGACGCACCGTTTGCAGAGCGGTCGAAGAAACTCTCCGCGATCATCGGGGACGAACCGGCCATCACCCTTGAACGCGACCAGATCGGCGCCTGGCGGTTCAACGCGAACTCGATCTCCTCCGGAATGCTTGATGCGGCTCGGGACGCGATCCGAACGATTGGCAGCCGCGATGGCGGGCCGATGCCTCGAACCAACAACCTGGAGGATTGGATCGGCTCGCTCGGCATGCCATGGCTGATGCAGAAAGTGGTCTTCGTCGAAGTCTGGCAGTGGTTTGCGATCGCGATGGTCATCCTTCTCGGCCTGATCCTGGATCTTCTGATCCGGATCATCGGCGGCCGGTTGCTCCGCCCGCTCATGCGGCGACTCCACGAGGACGTCGAGGACCAGAGCATGCGTCGCGCCGTCCGCGGCTTCGGCCTCGTCGGCTCGACCATGACGTGGTTCCTGTTCATTCCACTTCTCCAGCTGCCGCTGGTCGCCTTCGCGATTCTCCAACCCGCCTCGCGCTTCACCTTCGTGCTCGCACTCTTCTGGTGTGGCTGGCGATCGACGGATCTTCTCGGCGACGTGTTGCTGGGCCGGGCCCGGCGTTCGGAGACCAAGGCCGACGACATCATCGTGCCCATGGTCCGCAAGACCTTGAAGGTCATGCTGGTCATCTTTGCATTGCTGAATCTCTCACCGATGCTCGGCTTGAACCTGGGGCCCCTGCTCGCGGCGATCGGCGTCGGCAGCTTCGGTTTCGCATTCGCCTTCAAGAACTCGCTGGAGAACCTCTTCGGCAGCGTGACGGTCATCCTCGACCGCCCCTTCCAGGTGGGCGACTGGGTGATCATCGATGACGTGGAAGGCACGGTCGAGAGCGTCGGCCTGAGATCGACCCGCATTCGGACGTTCTACAACTCGCTGGTCTCCGTACCGAACTCGAATCTCATCACCCGTACCGTCGACAACTACGGTCTTCGAAAATACCGACGTTGGAAAGCCGACATCGGCATTCTCTACGGCACCCCGATCCCCCGGATCGAGGCTTTCTGCGAGGCGATCCGAGAACTGATTCGCGAGCATCCCTACACCCGAAAGGACTACTACCAGGTGTGGGTCAACGAATTCGGCCCGAGTTCGATCAACATCCTGGTCTATGTCTTCTGGGAAGCGCCCGACTGGCAGACCGAACTCCGGGAACGCCATCGATTCATGATCGACATCATGAGGATGGCGAACGAACTCGGGGTGGAGTTCGCCTTCCCCTCCCAGACCGTCTACCTGCAGCGCGGCTCCAAGCCCGCAACCCCCGTGGATTCGGAACTCGATGAAGCAGCCGATCGCCACGCCGCCATGAGACAGGGTCGGGTCGCGGTCAGAAAGGTCACCGAGGAGGCCGCGTGGCGGACCGAAACCATCCCGAAGTATCGATTCCTCAACGCGGAGGAAACGGCCCGAATCGACCAGATCGAGGATGAAGACCGGGCCACCCAACTGGAGCAACGGCTGGGGAACCGCGAGCGGCATGACGGTCTTCCAGAATCCGGAACGGATCCGGACAATCCGGACTTCACGGAACAAAGAGACGCCGGGGGCTGACCTCCGGACGGGTATGATCCAACATCCTTCAACCGCCGAGCCGATCGGGAGCCCCATCGTGACCGCCCAGACTCTGAACGAGATCGCCGTCTTCCGTCTCGAATCCCTCGCCGATGGCGTGGGCGAGTTCACCGTCCCCGGGACGCAGTACCGCTTGAATCTCGACGTGGAAGGCGACCTTTCCGCGTCCATCGGACAACGGGTCCGAGGCCGCGTGCATGGCCGGGCACTCCGGATGCATCGCGCTTCCGCGGGGGGAAACTTCATCGAGCCCCTTCAAGGCCGACCACGCATCGTGCAGGGGACGGTCCTCGCCGTCGACCCGGCGAGCCAGGAAGTCATTCTGGATCTCGTGGTGCCGATCCGAGTGGCGATGGCGGATGATCAATCCGCTTCGGGATTCGCGACCGGCGAGATGGTGAACTTCTACATGGAGCCGGGAACGCGATTCGTCGCGGAAGCCTCCGGCAACGGCTGAACTCGAAGCCGATGCTCCTTCTGATCGACAACTACGACTCCTTCACCTGGAACCTGGTCCAGCGGTTCGGCGAGATCGAACCCGACGTCGAGGTGAAGGTGGTTCGGAACGACGCGATCACACCGGACGAGGCGGAAGCGATGTCTCCCACGCATCTGGTGGTGTCTCCCGGACCGTGCACGCCCAGGGAAGCGGGCGTGAGTGCGGCGATGATCGAGCGTTTCCGGGGACGAATTCCCGTGCTCGGTGTCTGCCTCGGCCATCAGACCATCGGCGATCTTCATGGCATGACGGTCCACCGTCACCATGAACCGGTGCATGGCAAGACTTCGATGGTCCATCACGACGGACGTGGCGTGTTCGAAGGGCTGCCCAATCCTTTTCAAGCCACTCGATACCACTCACTGGTGGTGGAACGAGACACCGTGCCGGCCAACTGGGAGATTTCAGCCTGGCTCGAGGACGGCCTGGTGATGGGATTGCGCAGTCGCGAATCCGGGCCTCCGGTCGAAGGCGTGCAGTTTCATCCCGAGAGCTTTCTCACGCTTGACGGACCGATGCTGCTCGGCAACTTTCTCGCCTCCGCCTCGGCGGGCCGTGGCGAGAATCACTGAGTCAGGCCGCGGTGCCCGCCACCCCGTCACGGGTCACCAGAAAAAGCGAAGGAGTGATCGGATACGGAAGTCTCCGGTAGTCCTGATCAATCCGCTTCTGAAGGCGGTCCACGAAATGCGATGGGTTCGCCGTCATGGCCACGAACATGTCACGGGCCGGAGCGGCGACGAAAAAGTCTCCGTCAAGTTCGGGCGCAAGCCGTTCATGGAGTCGACCGAGCAGCAACCTCGCCGCGTCGTAACCGTCGTGCTCGTTGAGGATCGCCGCCCGACCACCATCCTTGCTCTCCACCAACTGGATGTTCAGGTCAGGGGAATATCGCTCGAGGTTCTTGCGGGCGATCTCATCGAGGTCGTCCATCGACACCCCCCAGCGCACCGCCTGCTCCACCGTCAGCGAAACCGTCACCTCGGGCATGTCGATCACGAACACCACGACCGTCTCATTCACCCACGGAACGTGGGCGACCTGCTCGCGATCAAGCTGCTTGAAGATCGATTCGGGCTGGATCCGAGGCATGATTCGGTGGCGAGCGAGTTCCAGAGGAACCACCGTGCTGCCGATCTCATCGCCATCGAGAATCTTCTCCAGGTAATCCTCGACGATGTCGGTTCCTCGTTCAGGATCACCGAGCACCATGCGGTAGACGTTCTCGAGGCCGAGATGTCGCCCATCGACCACCAGATCGAACGGCCCCGTCAGGACCGCACCTCGATCAGGCCAGTGACGATTCAGGATCGAAAGCACCTGTTCGCCGAATGCCTCTGGTTCGCGGGGAAGATGGGCCATGGCTCGTACCTCCGATCACGGGGGGGAATACGACGGGGATGGTCCCCGTCATGAGTTGAATCGGCTCGATGTCCGATCACCTTCGCTGAGGTACGCTCGATCTACGGGTTTGGTTTGCCGATGCCACCCAATGTCCTGTAACCGCCCCGGCCCCGGTGGCCGCCAGCGTCCGAGAACCTTCCTCGCCGCCCTTTCAAAGGCTCCGAATGAACGCTCAGCACCGCCACGAAAACCCTGACCCCACCCTCGCGCGGCTTCACGAATGGTGGGACCGCGGCGCCTGCGATCCGACCCGACCGCTCCTGGTCATCGGCGGCCCGTGCGTCCTCGAAGACGATGCCATGAACCATCGCATCGCCGACGGCCTCCGAACCGCCTGCGATGCCGTGGGCGCCACCTTCGTCTTCAAGGCGAGCTTCGACAAGGCCAATCGATCGAGCATTCATTCCGATCGTGGCCCCGGACTCGATGCCGGCCTGCAGCAACTCGCCACCATTCGCGACGCGTTCGAGGTACCGATCCTCACTGATATTCACGAAGCCGCCCAGGCCAGTCCCGCGGCAGAGGTCGTGGATCTGCTGCAAATCCCTGCTTTTCTATGCCGCCAGACCGATCTTCTCGCCGCCTGCGGATCAACCGGAGCAGCGGTCGCGGTGAAGAAAGGCCAGTTTCTCTCCCCCGCCGAAATGCGATTGGTGCTGGAGAAACTTCGCGAGTCCGGGTGCCGCCGAATGATGGCGACCGAACGAGGGACGTTCTTCGGATATCACCGATTGGTGACCGACTTCATCGGACTCGGTGATCTCACCGAGATCGCCACGGACTTCGCCGCCCCCGTGTGCTTCGATGTGACGCACAGCACCCAGCTTCCGGGCGGTGACGGAACCACCAGTGCCGGACGCCCGGAGCGAGCCCCTCTGCTGGCCCGAGCGGCCGTCGCCGCCGGAGTCGAAGCGATCTTCCTCGAAACCCATCCCGATCCTCCTTCGGCCCGCAGCGACAAGGCGACGGTTCTCCCCCTGGAGTCGGTCCCGGAGTTACTCGCCTCGCTGACTCGGATCAGAATGGCGATCGGCGGCTGAGAATCCGGAGGACTCTCTGGTCGGAACTTGGGCTGGAACGTGGCCTTGGCCTCCTGCCCCCGCTATCGTGGAAGACGCCATGAACGTCAAATGTGATCGCTGCGACAAACCCGCCGAGGTACACGAAATCGACGTCTCCAAAGGCGTCGAGGTTCACCTCTGTCGCGAACACGCGCTGGAAGCGGGATTTCAACTTCCCGAGACTCCTCCAGTGACGAAACTCCTCTCCGATCTCGCCTCCATGCAGGTCCAGATCTCGAGCGGGGGAACCAGCGAGCCCCGGAATCGGGGCTGCGAGAACTGTGGGACCACCTTCGGCCAGTTCCGCAAGACGGGTCTCCTGGGATGTCCCGACTGCTACGAGACCTTCGCAAAGCAGTTGGAATCCGTGATCGGTCGCTCGCAGAACGGCGCCACCGCCCACGTCGGTCGGGTCCCGGACCAGGCCGCGAATCTGGTCGATCAACAGGCACTTCGGCGCTCGATCCTCGATGAGATCGATCGTGCAGTCGCGAGCGAACAGTACGAACGAGCAGCCCGGCTCCGGGATCGACTTCAGACCATCGCGGAAGAAGGCGGCTCTTGAAGCTGGAACGCGGCGGCCCCTGGATCGAATCGTCAGGCCCCGACGGGGACGTGATCGTCTCGTGCCGCGCGCGTCTCGCTCGGAATCTCGCCGGCTTCCCGTTCGTGAATCGCGCCAGCGATGGTGAACGCCGCGAAATCCTCCGACTGATCCGCTCCCTCGATCTGGCCGAACGTCCCATGCAATGGCTCGACATGCAGGACCTCGAAGCCGGCGAACGACAGCGACTGCTCGAACGGCATCTGGTCTCCAGGCCGTTCATCGAAACCGACAGCCCTCGCGCCGTGGCCATCGGCGACGGCGAGCGGCTGAGCGTGATGGTGAACGAAGAGGATCACCTGAGAATGCAGGTCCTGCTCCCCGGTTGCGAACTCGACGAGGCGTGGAGACAGGTCTCGCAGGTCGATCACCGGCTGGAGCAGTCCGTCGATCTGGCGACCCACCCCCGCTGGGGCTATCTCACCGCCTGCCCCACCAACGTCGGAACCGCAGTGCGTTTTTCCGTCATGGCTCATCTGCCCGGACTTCGCCTCACCAACGAGATCGAACGACTCCGCCGCGCGGCCAACGCGCTCGACCTTGCGGTCCGAGGCTTCTACGGCGAGGGATCCGAGAGCACCGGTGACTTCTATCAAGTGAGCAACCAGGTGACCCTGGGCATCTCCGAGGGGGATCTGCGGGGTCATTTCGTGAACGTCGTCGTGCCGAAGATCGTCGAATACGAGCGAATGGCCCGTCGACTGATGCTCGAACGGAACCGACTGCTTCTCGAAGATCGTGTTCACCGAGCGCTCGGCACGCTACGTTCGGCCCGTCTGCTCTCGGTCGACGAGGCGATGAAGCACCTCAGCCGGATTCGGCTCGGAGTGTCACTCGGCCTTCTCGAGAACATCTCTCTCGGGATCGTTCAGCGGCTCTTCCTCGAAGTTCAGTCGGGCCACCTTCGCCAGGCCAACAACGACCTCCCCTCGACCACCGAGGTGCTGAATCGCGAGATGGACGATGAGCCACTCCGCCAACGACGGGCCGATGTCGTTCGCGTCGCCCTTGGTGGCTGATCCAGCCACCATGCCTGAAAACCGGACCGCTCAGCCGGCGTAGAGCCGGTCACTGTCCCGGGCGAAATCGACGTCACGCTGGGAGAGACCACCGGCGTCGTGGGTCGAGAGCGTGAGCGTGACCTTGCTGAAGCGGATCAGGATGTCGGGGTGATGCTGAACGGCTTCCGCCCGTTCGGCCACCCGACCCACGAACTCGATCGCGGCCTTGAAACCGCCGAACGCGAAGGTTCGCTGGAGAGATTCTCCGCTGCGGGACCATTCCACGAGTTCGACCAGCGCGTCATCGAGGACCTGTTCGGAAATCTTTTCGACCATGTCGGGCTCCTGAGTCATGAGGAACCACTATACCGAGAGCAGCGGATCACCCGCCCGAAGCGGAGTCGCCGAATCAAAGATGCGGAAACCTGCATGATGGCCACGTTCGATCAAAAATCCGACCGCCCTTTGATGAACCACGGGCGACCCCGAAGCGAGCCGGGACCGACCACCCGCCTGGCGCCCAGCCCGACTGGCGACCTCCATCTCGGTAATGCCCGCACCTTCCTCTTGAACTGGGCGGCGGCCCGCCGCCTCGGCTGGCGAATCATCCTCCGCCACGAAGACCTCGACACCGGACGTGCCAGTGAAGACCGATGCCGGCGAATCGAAGCCTCCCTGCACTGGCTGGGCATCGACTGGGACGGACCGTCCACCCGGCAATCCGAAGACCTGTCGCCCTACCTCGAGGCCATGCGCCGACTCAGCGAGCAGAACCTCGTCTTCCAGAGCGATCTGAGCCGCCGGGACATTCGCGAGGCGGTCGGCGCTCCCCATGGCGGCGAACTGATTTTCCCCCGAACGCTTCGCCCCGGCGATGAGAATTCCTGGGGGTTTGAAGACCCGACCGCCGGTCATCGGTTCGCCATGCCCGAAGGCGAAGAGACGGTCCGGGATGAACTCCAGGGCATCCAGAATTTCAATCCGGCACGAGAGGGCGGCGATCTCGTCCTCTGGACCCGGGACGGACGTCCCGGCTATCAGCTCGCGGTGGTGGTGGACGACCTGGCTCAGGGGGTGACCGATGTCGTTCGCGGCAACGATCTGCTCGCCAGCGCTGCCAGACAACAGCGACTTGGCAGCGCCCTCGGACGTGCGGCCCCACCTCGATGGTGGCACCTTCCATTGCTTCACGACGAAGAAGCCCGACGGCTCGCCAAGCGGGACGGGGATACCGGTCTCGAATCTCTCCAAGCCTCCGGAGTTCCTCCAGCCCGCGTGATCGGCCTGCTGCTTCATCTGGCGGGCGTCCTCCCGGAACGCATTCCACTGAAGGCAGCCGAGGCAATCGACTTGATCGATGTTGAATCCCTGAGGACACTATCGAAGCGGGAGGACACGACCCCGTGTCGACTCACCGCGGAGGATCTGACATGGCTTCGAACGTAGGAATCGGTATCACCGACCTGGCCCGCCGCGGAATGATCATGGCGATCGGCATGGCACTGGCATCCACTGGTGGCTGTTCCGATTCCCGAAAACCGGTCGACGGCGACGTGGAACGAGTGACTCTCGCCGGACGCAGTTTCGATCTCGACCTCGCCATGGCGACCGAAAGTCGGACCCGCGGGCTTGGTGGTCGAGACTCCCTGGCCAGTGACGGCGGCATGTTCTTCGTGTTCCCGGACGCTCGACCACGTCGATTCTGGATGTACGACTGCCTCATCCCCATCGATATCGCCTTCATCGATCCGCTCGGCTACGTCACTTCGGTGCACACCATGCCGACCGAGCCGCCACGGGGGCCGGATGAATCGATTGCGGAGTACGAGGGCCGGCTCCCGGGATTCACCAGCGGATACCCGGCCCAGTTCGCCATCGAACTGTCGCCCGGGATGTTCGAATCGCTCGGGATCGGCGTGGGTGATCGGGTATCGATTCCCCGGGAACGGCTCAAGGCGCTGGGTCAAGCGACCGAACCGGAGTTCTAGGGGAGAGGTGAATGCCGGGCCTTGATTCCCCCCTCCTCCAGTTCGACGGCTCCGAGGGGATGAATCTCATGAACCGAACCAGCGTCATCCTGATTACCACCCCCCAGACCACATCGCGACTCGAGCAGTTGCTCGCCCATGCCTCGGCCGCCTGTTCCAAGTTGCCGGAGCCACGACCTCACCTGTCGCTGAGAACCGCGGATTCGGTCTCGGACACCGATCTGGAAATGGCGGCGGCGGTGGTGGTCCTGGATGAGCCCGAGCCGCCGATCAACCTGCGGAGAGTTCTCGCCCGTGTGACGTTCGACTCGATGATCGCGACGATCCGACTCGGCGGATCACCCCGGAGCGATTCCCTGGTGCTTCCGGACACGGTCGAGATTCCCAACTTCATCACCGCGCTGCGAACCCTCATCCACCAGCAGGTCGAGATCGACCGCCTGCAGGAAGAAGTGTCGACCACCGCGAGAATCGCCGAAGGCGTTCAGGAGGAGATCACCCGGATCGACGAGGAACTCCAGATGGCCGCCATGGTCCAGCGAGAATTCCTCCCCCGGGAACTTCCAGTGATCGGCGAGACGCGCCTCGCCGCCTTGTGGCGGCCCGCGGGTTACGTCTCCGGCGACATCTACGACGTGACTCGACTGGACGAGGATCACATCGGCCTGTTCATCGCCGATGCCGTCGGCCACGGCGTTCCCGCCGCCTTGCTCACCATGGTCATCTGCCGGAGCCTCCCAACCAAGGAGATCGCCGCAGACGACTCCTATCGGATCGTTCCTCCGGGCGAGGCCCTCGCGCGGCTGAATCAATTCATGGTCTCCCGCCAGGGTCGCACGGCTCGATTCGCCACCGCGGTCTACACGGTCTACAACGCTCGAACCCGGACGGCGACCATCGCATCCGCCGGCCATCCCGCGGTCTTGCATCTGGCCTCCGCCGACCGCGGTGGTGCGGTTCGGGAGATCGGATCCACCGGCGGGTTGCTCGGAATCTTCGAGGACGAGAAGTACGAAGAGACCCACGTCCAACTCAAGCCCGGCGAAGGGCTCGTGATGCACTCGGACGGATTTGAACAGGCCTTCCCCCACGACCTCGCCAATCATGCTCGGCGTCGACTTCCCAACGACAAGTATCGGGATGTGATCGCCGATCTCACGGCGAAGCCGGAACCGGAAGAGATGATCAAGGGGGTCCGGGCGATGCTCGACGAGCACGGAGGATCACTTCACCAGCCTGATGATCTCACGATGATCTGCCTTCGAGCGGACGTTTCGGAGCAGCTTCCCGTCCCCGAGACTTCGACCGATGCCATCCCATTCGAGAATCCGACGTCGAACCCGAACCGTCTCGCGGGCTGAGGTCGGAGGAGATCAGGCGCCGTCCTGGCGTTCGGCGAGAATTCGCTCGACATGAACGGCGACCATCTTCGCCATGGCGTCGGCTTCGAGATTGACGGTTCCACCCTCTCGATGATTCACCAACGTGGTCCGCGCCAGCGTTTCAGGGATCAGCGCGACTTCCAGGCCCTCCGGTCGGCCGGAATCATCACGCAGGACTCGGGCGACGGTCAAAGAAACGCCATCGATCGTGATCGAACCGCGATCGACCAGATGAGCCGACACCTCGGGCGGAGCATCGATCCGGATCCGCCAGTCGTCACCCGAATCGACCCCTCGGATGACCCCCATGCCATCGACATGGCCCTGGACGAGATGCCCGCCCAGAAGGGTGGCCATCGTTGCCGAACGCTCAAGATTGACCAGATCTCCCGGCTGGAGCCCACCGAGGGTGGTGATCTCCAGGCTTCGATGGATCACGTCGAAGACGAATCCCGTATCCCCAGCGGAAACGATGGTGAGGCAACATCCGGAGACACAGATCGAGGCCCCGGGGTCCGGAACATGGTCCCACCCCCCCGGATCGATCACCAATCGACGACCCGCAGCGGTCTTTTCGACCGTTTGGACCTTCCCCATCGATTCAACGAGACCTGTGAACATGGTTCCAGCGTAGCCGCCACCGGACTCTGGAAGCCGCAGATCCGGAATTTCCGGCCCGAGGCATGCAGCCGAGGATCGGAACGACCGGTCGAACAGGAATCAGAAGCCCCAATCCGTCGGCCTCGCCAGTACACTTTGCGATCCGCGAACTTGCCGCGGGTACTCAGGAGTCCCACCGATCATGACTGCACCGCGCCATCTCCGCTTCGCCCTTTCGACCCTCGTCGCCCTGCCCGTCTTCCTGTCGGCCGCTTCGGCCCAGGACAAGGCCAGCGACCCGAGCCTCGACGCCAAGCGTTCTGAACTCGATCAGCGGTATGCCATCGGGCCGACGCCGGCCCGGGAACTCGGCTACCGGATCGTCTGGCAGGCATCGATCGGTACCGATCTCAAGCGAATCGATGTGGTCGGTCCCGACGTCTATGCACTGGACCTTCGGAACCGTCTCACCCGACTCGATCGAAACACCGGCAGTTCGATCTGGACCACGACCGGCGCTGACGCCAACGACAGCGTCTGGGGCGTGACCCCCGGCCCCACGCCGCCGAACGGACTCCCCTGGGGCCAGAACGACGGGGATCGCGTCTACGTGACCACCGACCCCGTGGTGTTTGAATTCGATCACGCCACCGGCGCCGTCCTCGGACGACAGGACCTCGAACGAATTCCTTCGACCGATGTGATCCGATTCCGGAACTATCTGGTGTTCGGGACGCGGAGCGGTCAGATCGTCTGGCATCAGTACCTCGTCGGCCACGCCTGGCGAGCGAACCAGCTCCGAGGACCCATCGTCGGTGAACCGATCCTCATCGGCATCAATCGCATCGCCGCGGCAAGCCTCGGCGGAACCCTGCTCATGCTCGACTCCAAGACGTCGGGCCGAGTCTGGGGCGACAAGGTCTTCGCGGGCGTGTCGGCTCCGCTCGAAGCCGGCGGCGGCAAGGTCTTCTGTGCCGGTCTCGACCAGTACCTCTGGGCGTTCGATGCCGATCGTGGGAACGTGGAGTGGCGATACTTCACCGAAAGCAAACTCGATACCGCCCCCGCATACGTGACGGTGTCCACCCCGAACGGTTCGGAAGGTCGCGTTCTGCAGTGGGTCGAGAGCGAAGGACTCGTCTGCCTCCAGGCCGACTCCGGTGGCACGGTCGAAGGCAAGGTCCTGTGGCGCATCGCCGACGCTCGCGGTGACGCGATCGGCACGATCAAGGATCAAACCGCACTCTGGGACAAGGACGCCCACGTCCTTCGACTCGTGAACGTCACCCAAGGCTCGGTCACTCAGACCATCGCCCTGCCTCAGGTCGACGAAATCCACATGGAAGGCGATTCCATCTTCGCAACCGGGACCGATGGCCGAGTCGTCCGGCTCGACCCCGTCGGCTGAGACCACGATTCCCATGAACCAGCTCGTCCCCGTCCGTCGCGCCCTCCTGTCTGTCAGTGACAAGACCGATCTGGTGCCTTTCGCCCGCGCCCTCGCGGATCAGGGAATCGAGATCGTCTCCACCGGCGGTACCCACCGGACCCTGGCCGAGGCGGGGCTGGATCCGATCGCCATCGACGATCTGACCGGCTTCCCCGAGATGATGAATGGTCGAGTGAAGACCCTTCATCCGGCGGTGCACGGCGGGATTCTGGCCCGTCGAGATCTCGACTCCCACGTGGCCGCCATGGCGGAACACGGAATCGAAGGGATCGATCTGGTCTGCGTGAACCTCTATCCGTTCGAACGCACCATTCGTCAAGAAGGCACGACGATGGACGAAGCGATCGAGCAGATCGACATCGGTGGACCATCCATGGTGCGTTCCGCCGCGAAGAACCATGACTTCGTCACGATCGTCACCAATCCAAGCCAGTACGACCGAGTGGTCAGTGAACTCACGGCCCACGAAGGGTCGACCTCGATCGAACTCCGACGGGAATTCGCCGCAGCGGCCTTCGCGCGAACCGCCGAGTACGACGCGACCATCGCCGCCTGGATGGGTAATCAGGCCGGCTCCCGCTTTCCAAGCGTGCTCCGACTCAATTACATCGGCCAGCGAGAACTCCGGTACGGAGAGAACCCCCATCAACTGGGCGCGGTGTATCGAGACCCCGATTTCAAGGGACCGAGCGTGGTCGCCGCCGACCTGATCTCCGGAAAGCCCCTTTCGTACAACAACCTCCTCGACGCGGCAGCCGCCCTCGAATTGGTCCAGGATCTTCACGACGCCGATCCGAACCGAGCCGCTGCCGCCGTGGTGAAACACACCAATCCCTGTGGCGCCGGTGTCGCTGACGATCTCGCCGGCGCCTTCCGCCAGGCGCACGCGGGTGATCCACTCGCCGCCTTCGGGGGGATCGTCGCCATGGATCAGAAGGTCGATCAGGCCGCGGCGGCCGCGATCGTCGAAGAATGTCGTTTCCTCGAGGTCGTTCTGGCACCCTCGTTCGACCCGGAGGCCTCGACCCTGCTGGCTGAACGCTGGCCCAATTGCCGCCTGCTGGCCGTGGGCCCCCTCGATGATCCCGGCCGAAGCGGCCTGGCCGTCCGTTCGGTCCCGGGGGGCTTGCTCGCCCAGGAACG
This sequence comes from Phycisphaerae bacterium, assembly GCA_002683195.1. The sequence goes on along the minus strand of NYSW01000013.1, from coordinate 4,217 downwards.
AGATACCCACCCGTTCAGCCCCAATGACCTCCGGCATGCCGCCGGCCCGGCCGCCAGCGACGAGTTGCGGATGGCCGCCAGCCTCGCCTGGACCGTGGTCAAGCACCTCAAGTCCAATGCCGTCTGCATCGCCTCCGACCAGCGGCTGCTGGGGGCCGGAGCGGGTCAGATGGATCGAGTCGCCGCCTGTCGAATCGCGATCGAGAAAGCCGGAGACCTTGCCGCCAGGTCGGCCGAAGGTCCCCTCATCGCCGCCAGCGACGCATTCTTCCCCTTCGACGACGGCCCCGCGCTGCTTGCGGATGCCGGGGTCACCTGCATCATCCACCCCGGCGGATCCAAGCGAGACGAGGACACCTTCGCGCTCTGCGAGGCCCGCGGAATGACCTGCCTGCTCACCGGGGTTCGCCACTTCCGGCACTGACCCGGGTCCTTCCGCCGGAAGAGCCACGTCCAGTGCTACGATGAGCTCGGTCCCGTCGGTCGTCCGACCGGACTCCCACGACCCGCCCGCCGCCCCGAAATGGAATTCCCCGTGTCCGAATCCGCCGACCGGAAGCCCAACCTCGACCACCCCGACCTGCCGAGGGTGAAGGCCGCGTTCCCGGACTGCCGGTTCCAGGCCTCGGAGTTCCGAGGTCAGACGACCCTCGTGGTCTCCCCGGAGCGTGTTCACGAGGTGCTTCGGTTCCTCCGGGACGACGCGGACTGCTGCTACGAATTTCTCTGCGACATCACCGCCGCCGATTACCTGGAGTATCCGGTGGAAACCGGAGGGCGATTCGCCGTGATCTGGGTCATCAAGAGCCACACCACCAACCGCCAGCTGCTGGTGAAGACCTGGCTTGATCCCACGGTCGACACCGAGGGCATCGAAGTCGATCCGGGCCTCGAGATCGACAGTGCCTGCGACATCTGGCCCGGCGCCGAGTGGATGGAACGCGAGGTCTACGACATGTTCGGGATCCGATTCCGAAACCACCCGGACCTGCGAAGAATCCTTCTCTGGAAGGACTACCCGGCCCACCCGCTCCGCAAGGACTACCCGCTTCGGGGACGGGGCGAACGCGAGTACTACTCCGTGCTGGACCGCGATGCTCGCTGATCGATCGATCTGCTAGCCTTCGCCGATGGCGAAAAAAACCACCACCAGAAAGTCCACCCGCAAGCCTCGAACCAGCAGCGGCCGAAAGGCCGTCGTGCTCGGAGGAGGCATGGTCGGTTCGGTCATTGCCAGTGATCTCGCGGCGACCCGGGGCGTTTCCGTCACGGTCGTCGACGCCGATCCGGCAGCACTCGAACGATGCGTCGGACGGGCTTCGAAGAAGATCACCACCATCGAAGCCGATCTCTCCGATGCCGCGGAGATCAAACGCGTGGTCGCGGACGCCGACGTGGTGGTGGGCGCTCTGGCCAGCCGCCTCGGACTCCACGCTCTGGAGGCCATCCTCGAAGCCGGCCGGAACTACGTCGACATCTCCTTCATGCCCGAGGACAACCTCCACCTCGCGGAACTGGCGAAGCGGAAACGAGTGACCGCGGTGGTCGACATGGGAGTGGCGCCGGGCATGAGCAACCTGCTCTGCGGCTGGGCGGCCAAGCGACTCGATCGCTGTGATCACCTCGAGATCCTGGTGGGTGGCCTGCCCCGGCATCGCCACTGGCCCTGGGAATACAAGGCGGGCTTCGCACCGAGCGACGTTCTCGAGGAATACAACCGACCGGTCCGAGTGGTGGAAGGCGGCCAGATGATCTGGAAGGAAGCCCTTGCGGAACCGGAACTCGTCGACTTCGACGGGGTCGGAACCCTCGAGACCTTCCTCACCGACGGACTTCGATCGCTCGCAACGACTCTGGATGTGCCGGACATGATCGAGAAGACCATGCGGTATCCCGGACACATCGAAATCATGCGAGTGCTCCGCCACCTCGGACTCTTCCGCGAAGAAGAGGTGCAACTGAAGAGCGGCGTTCGCGTGAGCCCGTTGGAACTGACCAGCCATCTTCTGTTCCCGCAATGGCAGTTCGAACCCGGGGAGCCGGACCGGACGATCATGCGAATCACCGCGGACGGGATGCTCGACCGTGTCCCGACCCGACTGGCATGGACCCTGGTGGACGATCTGGATCCGGAGACCGGATTCACCAGCATGTCGCGGACGACGGGATTCCCCGCCGCGGCCATGGCGAGAATGATTCTCGACGGCACCCTGAAGCGGCGAGGTCTCTTCGCTCCAGAGCAGATCGCCGGGGAGAAGGGCCTTCTGGAACGAATGCTCAAGGAGATGAAAGCACGCGGCGTTCACTATGAAGCGACGGTCGAAACCGTCGAGTGATCGGGATTTGAGCATCATGGACGACGGGATCGAGGCATGGAAAGCTTCGCGCATCTGGAATTGAAACGACTCGCGATCGCCTGGTTGGCCAGACTCGGCTGCCGAGCGGTGGCGACCGAGGTGAGGTGCCCGATCTCGAAGTACCGCATCGACGCCGCCGGATGGCTTGACCACGCCGAGGGCGAATTACTCGATGCCGGAGGGCTTGCTCGAGAACGAAGCGGCGTCGATGCGACGCTCTTCACCAGCGCCCCGAAAGCCGTTCGACGCCGAGGTCCCGCCCGGCCTCGAACGATCGCGGTCGAGTGCAAACAGAGCCGAGCCGATTTCATCCGGGACGACCGGGATGCGGACCGCCTCAAGACGAAGCTTGCGTCGCTGCGCCGGACCCGCGAGAAGTTCGAACGCGAATTGATTCCGCGGAGCGAACCCCATCTTCGAGAATCAGGTTCATCCCTCTTTCGAGATCTCGAGACCTGGGACTTCGAGGGGAGCCGCACTTCCTCGTATCAACGCGTGCTGCGGAGCATCGAGAGAATCGAGCGGCGCCTGCACGGCGAGACGAAGTTCCACACGATGCCCCACTACCGACTGGCCGATCATTTCTTCCTGTTCACCCCGGTCGGCCTGCTCAAGCCCCATGAGGTACCGACCGGATGGGGCCTGGTGGAATGCGGCCGCGGGACGCTTCGGAAAGGGGCCGGCTCGCTCGGCGAACTCGACGCCCTCCCCCTGCGGGAACGCATCGCCTGCCCGAGCCTCGAAAGCCCCGAACCCAGACGCCAGCGCATGCTTCGGAACATCGCGGTCGCCGCGAGTCGAGCCGTCATCGACGAGGCGTCCCGATCGACCTCATCGGCCCCATCAGGCGGAACCGGCACCCGCAGTCATGGACGCGAGAAGCCAGGATCGGGGCGACCGGCTTCCCGATCTCGCCGCCACGATGGACCGTGATCCCGTCCCACGACCGAACACCAGGTTGACGACTTCCTCGGTCGACCCCCGGCGGACGATCGGCAGTCAAGCCATCCGGCCGGATTGGTACCGGGGGGGATCCATCGCCCACAGCAGACGGGAACAACACACCACCGGCACCGATGGCCTGGCTGGATGGAGCAGCGGACTTCCGATCCGCAGTTCGGAAGATCGAATCTTCACCCAGATGTTCTCCTGACCCGATGCACCGGGAACGCCCCGATCCTCCCCTGCGTCGCCCACCGCACCCGGGCCGGAGACGGCCGCGCGTCATTCCGGGCGACCAAGGCGTCGCGCGACGACGGGCGCGTTCTCCGTATCGCTTCGGGTATTTCAACCGAAGATCGACTCAGAAGTACCGGACCGATTTCATGAGCTGACGTCTGGCGTTCAGGCGGAGTCGATCCCAGGCGATCTTGACGCTCACCGCCGGCATGTGCAGGATCGAAACTCGATCCAGCATCTCCCCGACCGCCGGGGCCACGGCGGGATCCTGCCCGTCCCGGCCGACGTGTTCACCGGTGCATTCCTCGAGCCAATCCAACGTGTCTCGATCGAACGAACCCAGTTCGGCTTCCGACCGGATGCCCTCGTCGTTCTTTCTGGTCGCGAGCGTCGAGGGCACCGACCGCCCCAGACGCTTCTCAAGCACTGGCTGTTCCGCCTTGAACGCTTCTACAAAGGTCGAAGTCAGCGAGGAATGGAGACGGAGCGACGGACCGGCCACCGCTTGCAGGACATGAACGAGCGATTCCCACTTGAGCAGCTCCATCGCGGTCATGGAGAACGGCATCGATTTCCCCCGTGCAATGCGGTGTCTGCAGATCGCATGAAGGAACTTGATGGCATTGAGGTTCAGGCTTTCGTTCACGCGGATCACCTTGCCGCTGTCGAATTCGATTCCAG
>NYSW01000094.1 GCA_002683195.1 Phycisphaerae bacterium | reverse complement strand
TACGACGCGATTCACTGTGAATTCGGTCCGATGGGCCGGATCATGCTGGAGGTGATCGACGCAGGCATCGTCGCCGGTCCGATGTCGGTCGCGTTCTACGGCTACGACATCACGCGGGAGATCCAGAAGCATGGTGACCAGGTGTACGAGAAGCTCTTCGAACGCGCATCGATTCTTCTCCCCAATTCCGAGTANCTCGCGACGAGACTCCGCGATGCCGGAGCGCCGCCGGAGCGGGTCCGGGTGCATCGCCTCGGCATCCGCCTCGAGGACTTTCCATTCGTCGATCGGCGNGATCGGGTGNCAACGCCGATTCTTCTCGCGGTCGGNAGGTTGGTGGAGAANAAGGGATTCGAGCATCTCATCCGNGCGATGCGCATCGCCGNNGATCGCAGCGTCTTCCGAGCGAGAATCGTCGGNGACGGNCCCTTGCGTGGCTCGCTNGAGGAATTGGCGAGGTCCAANGGGTTGTCNGACCGNATCGAGTTTCTCGGCTGGCGAAGTGGCCNCGAGGTNTCGGANCTGATGGCGGNAGCGGATCTNTTCGTGGCNCCGAGCGTGACGGCTGCGGACGGGGACATGGAGGGNATGCCGCTGGTGATCACCGAGGCGATGGCGACCGGCCTGCCCACGATCGGAAGNCGTCACAGNGGNATTCCGGAGGTGGTGCTNGACGGCCGNAACGGGCTGGTNNTCGAGGAGCGGGACGAGAAGGGTCTCGCGGAGGCGNTCGTGTACTTCTCGGACNAAGATCGTCGACTCGAAGCGGCGGTGGCTGCCANGGAGACCGCANAAACCACATTCGACTCGNGGCGGCAGGGNGNTGANTTNGNGGATCTNTTGCTCTCGATCNGCANTCGAGGTTCGANNAGCGNGAAATGAAGGCCCGNCGNNGCGNGCGAGAAATTTCCGAAACATGTTGACTCGGTCGAGAAAATCCNTANCTTCAGAANNATCGGNTTCCGGGGTCCNATGTTTCAAGGAGTGCATCAAAGATATGANCCTNAGCCCNNGAATAATNTCGATCTCNGCAATCTCGCTCTTCGTNCTNGCCTCGGCAGTGGCCGCNGTGNCGGCNGANAAGGGACGNGANGNNCGNTTCGTTCCNCGNAACGATGACTTCCGTGCTTCAGCCGAGCGAGTTGCNAGNCANGGTTCGTCNCCCGATTGCTGCCCCGCNGACCTGAACTGTGACGGNATCNTCAATGGTGCCGACCTNGGGNTGCTTCTNNGTTCCTGGGGNGGGTCCGGCGTCCCCGCCGACATCACTGGCGACGGCAACGTGAATGGAGCCGATCTCGGCCTGNTGCTGNGNNCCTGGGGTCCCTGCTCNGGCTGAAGGCNANNTTCNCNGAATGTNCGAAGAACCACCTCGCCCGCCGGNCAGAGGTGGTTNTTCANGTTTATCCCGCNGGCNTGAGCTGGATTGCCAAGCGTGTTGAGAAGCGACANGGTCAANGGATCNACGGTCCTCCTNCTNTTNGCCGTCGAGGCCGTCTGCTGGTCNGNCACNTCCGTGANCGCGGGNGANTTCGACTGCAATGCAAACGGCGTCTCGGACGCCGTGGACATTCGGAACGGGACGAGTGCGGACTGCCAGCCTGACGGTNTCCCCGACGAATGCCAGACCGCNGAGGCGATTCTCTACGCCTACGACGCCGGTCCCGATCTCGAGCTCGGGGGTNCCGGGAACTCGGTGCTCGCCTTGGAACGGTTCTTTCTCGCNGAGTCGTTCGNCTTCATCGGTGGGGTCGAGTACGAGGGAGTCGANCTGCCCGAGGGGNCCGTGATTCGTGCCGGCCTCTGGTTGGATCCGGATGCCGATGGAGATCCCGNNGATGCGNTCCTGCTTGCGAGNGCGGAAGGNGACGCNTCGTCGAGNGGAACGGGGCGGATCGCCTTCGAAACAGGCGTCGACNTNGGNNCCGATGGAACGTCGTTCTTCGTCGGTCTGTGGGCGGAGNATGCGCNCGGCTGGCGAATCGGTTTCGATTCGGAAAGTCTCGCTCGGCAGGGCCTCGTGCTGGNTGNNAACGGATCGATCGNCCCCCACGATCTCTCCGGNGTCCAGCCCGCCGGCACGCTCTGTCCNGATTGCGACGGGGACTGGACCATTCGGGCGTTGGGATGNGANCAGCCGTGGTGCAGCACCGGTCGNGACGTCGATGGCGATGGAACGCCGGATGAATGCGAANCGGACTGCAACGNNAANNCGATTCCCGATGACGANGACATCGCNTCNGGNANCAGCACCGANTGNGANGNGAACGGCNTCCCGGACGANTGNCAGNNNCTNGNNGACTGCGANGGNGANGGANTCCTCGACNTCTGNGCGCTTGCAGGCNGGGACCGGNCTNGCNNCCNNNTANTGGACCAACGAACGNCGACTCGGNNCNCCNTCGNTGACNAGGNTCGAGCCCGGAATCGANTTCGACNTCGAGAACGGCCNTCCGNTNNCNGNNGGGTACGAGGANTNCTTNGCGATCGANTGGNNCGGTGCCCTGGTNTCGAAGGTGACCGGGTCGCATCNCCTTCGATTCGANGCCGACGATCGCTTCCGCGCGTGGATCGACGGGGNGATNGTCCTCGGTTCGANTTCCGATCCCGTGGANCCTGGAACCGGCAGCGGATCCGTCGACATCGATCTGGTCGCGGGTCAGCCGGTGGCGTTCCGGGCGATCTTCACCGAGTACGCGGGGAACGCTCGTTGTCGACTCTGGTGGACCGTGCCTGGTGGGCGTGAGACGATCATTCCGGTCTCTGCGTTCTCACCGGCGTTGGACCGTGATGGCGACGGGGTGATCGATCTCTGCAGTTCGGACGATTGCAACGGGAACGGTCTCGCCGACGACTTCGACCTTCTGCGAGGCGGAAGCGACTGCAATCTCGACGGGGTGCTCGACGAGTGCCAGCCCGAACTCGACTGCGATGGCGATCTCATCCCCGACCAGTGCGTGGCGGGTGAGCTGGGCATTCTGGGGGCCTATTTCCGAAGCCAGGGCGACGATCGATTCTCGGAGCTCATGCTGGGCCGATTGGACGAGACCGTCTTCTTCGAGTGGGGAGGCGGCTCGCCGGCCGCCCTGCTTCCCGAGAACAACTTCGCGGTTCGCTGGACCGGTACCTTCGTCGCCGATCAGACCGGTCTGCACCGGTTTCGAGCTCAGGCCGACGACGGGCTCCGGATCTGGTTCGACGACGTCCAGGTCGTGGACGATTGGCAGNATGGGGGGGCAGGCACCAACTTCGACTTCGAGCTGGATCTGGTCGCGGGTGACCGACGGGCGATCCGGGTGGAGTACTACGAGAGCGGCGGCGATGCGACGATCCGTCTCCGGCTCCGGACGCCCGCGGACAGTGACTACGCGACGGTACCGATGGCGAATCTTCGACCCATCGTCGATCGCGATGGCGACGGCATCGCGGACGCCTGTGCGGCGGATTGCGACGGCGACGGCGTGTCCGATGCGACTGCCATCGCGACCGGGCTCGCGGAGGATTGCAACGGGAACGGGATCCCGGATGCCTGCGATCTCGGATTCGAAGGTGACCCGGTCGTGGCCTGGTGGCGGTTCGACGATCCGGCGGACCTGGGGCGGGACAGCGGGCCGCTCGGCCTCCATCTCGATGCTTCGGGTGCCGGTGCGACCACNTCGACTCCCGTGGAGTCGATTCCCAGGACCGGCGACGCCGACCTCGGCTCGGCGACCTTCGACTTTTCGTCCCGCCTCACGACCCTCGATCCGAACCAGGATCTGAGCCTGGTCGACCGACGATTCACCGCCGAGGCCTGGGTACGGCTCGACGAACTGGCGAATGACGCCTCGACCCCGGCGTCTCGGCAGTGGTTGTTCCAGCGGAAGAACCCGACTTCGGATGGAAGGATCGAGTGGGCGTTCCTCGTCCAGTCGGGCAACATCCACGAGGTCTGTGATCTTGGAGTCTTCGGCGATGGGCCGTTTCCCACCGGGCGGCAGTTGGCCGTGGTCCTCGGCACCGGAAGCGGTGACTCGGGTGACAAGTGGTGTGTCCTGAGCGACCTCCAGATCGANGACGGCGACTGGCACCACGTCTCGATCGGNTGGGATCCGATCCGTTCCGAAGTCCGCTTCGAACTGGATGGCGAAGTGGACCTGCAGCGATTCGAGAATCGAGGCCTCAACTCGAACCTGCATCGCTTTGCGGTGGGTGCCCACGTCAACGATTCCGGAACCTGGAATCAGGGAGTGCGCGGCCTGGTCGACGAGGCGAGGATCCGGCTGGGGCTCGTCCCGCTGGAGGAGATGCTGGACCGACCCTANGACCCGGCCTCCGTCGACGACGACGGGAACGGCGTTCCGGACGAGTGCGATTCCGCCGGCTGCACCGGTGACCTCGACGGTGATGGCGCTGTTGGTGGTTCCGACCTCGGACTGCTTTTCGTGCAATGGGGCNNCGCCGGCACCGCGGATCTCGATGGAGACGGCGTGGTCTCCGGAGCCGATCTCGGCATCCTGTTCGTCCAATGGGGACCGTGTCGCTGAATCGTCGGCATCCGCGCGACGATCGGCCTCGCCGTGGTCCGGGATGCGGTCGTCCGCTGGNTCTCAGTTCCGGGAGGGGACGACGTCCACGGGGATCGTGATCTCCGCGATCGTCCGGGTCTGCAGTGGGGGTGCACCCCGATCGTCCGGCCGGGTCGAATAGTCGCTTCGGAGGAATCTCGCGACCCCGCCCTGGGGATGACTTCCGGCCGCGAGATCGGAGAGCACGATCAGGGCTTCGTCACGCTGCGGCCCCGCCGGCATCTTCAGAACGCGATTGACCGTTCCGATCCATCGAGCGGTCCGTAGCGGCCCGCGTCCGGTCGCGAAGGACTCGCGTTCGACGCCGCCGTCGGGACCGACGAACTCGAATTCGAGCACCGAGCGGATCGGTTCGCGAATCGGGTAACCGAACTTCGGATAGCACGCCAACGGCCAGCCGTAGTTGTCGCCGCGGATCCCGTACCACCCGTTGCCGATGAGAAGCGCCGCTCCGACCACCCCGACCGGGATGAGTGAGGATCGAGGCGGAGAGCCGATGCCGCGGGGAATGCCGATGCTCGTCGAGTGGAGACCGAATCGCGAGAGCAGGCGCGGCCAGTCGAGCAGGCAGGGGTAGATCACCATCAGCGAAATGAACCCGATGTTCAAGGTGAGCAGATTCGCCAGGTGAAACAGGAGTCCGAGCACCAGGGCGGCGATCCTCGTCGGTCGGCTGAACATGAGCAGTACGAACGACATCTCGAAGACCACCACCCCGAGCCCCCCGAGTCGCAGCAGCCACGGGTGGCCGGTGGGATCGAATACCGGCTTCCAGGTCGCATGGGTCGTCCACTGGTGCCAGATCTGGTTTCGAAGATGGTCACTGAAGATCCAGTCGAGACCGCCGGTCCAGAGCTTCCAGGCCCCCGGGAAGAAGTAGACCATGCCCAACAACAGCCACGCGAGCCGAAGAGGCAGTCCGTAGCGGAGATCCGGACGAGGCGATGGTCGCCGTCCTCGGATCAGGCTGTCGACCGAAAGGACGTCGCCGCACGGAGAAGTCGCGAGCAGGGCGGCGAACCACACCAGGTGGTGGGAGTGATTGACCTTTCCGTGGAGTTGCGGGACCCCCAGCACGAGCAGTGTGAGGAGCGTGCTCGCGATGGTCGCGGGGCGGGTGAGAAGCCCGAGCATCGCCATTGCGGTGGCCACGGTCCACGCGATGAGGATCAGTCGCGCGGTGGTCGGATCGGGAATCAGGAGCGTGAGCAGGGGGCCGATGCCCGACGGTGGAAAGAGAATCGCCTCGGGGAGCGAGGCGTGGACCAGGAACTCCTCCCGTCCCGCGGGAATCAGCAGCAGTGCCCCGAAGGTGGCGATTCGGAGAATCGCGAGGTTCAAGGGTGCGTCGGGTTCGGTGAGATACCGCTTCACGCTGCCACTCACCGATCGGCGATGGATGAACGCCAANACGCCGGTCGCAAGGAACAACCAGAGCAGGCCGAGACGGCTCATGACCGTTCGACCCACCCAGAGGGCATGCCCGGGGTCCTCCCAGGCGGGGTCGATCGTGCGTCGCTCCTCGATCAGGTCGACGAGGGCCGGAATACCGCCTTGGCCGGACGCGGCTGAATCCACCACGCCGTTCAGCCATCCGTACCAGGCGAGCCAGAGGGCGACCCAGCCCCCGAGAATGATCATCGCGAATCGGAGGAACGTCTTTCGATGTCGAAGGCGTGGCGTCATGGGCGAATCGCTGCGGGGCTCTCCGTTCTTCGGATCGAAGGTGTCTCCAGCGTGAGTGTGGTTCGATCTCCGCTCTGGCAGCGAGAGGCTCGACCCCGGGCCCGTTCAGGAAGTCTCCGGTCAGGCATCGGGCCAGGGGACCGGACGTCCCAACAGTCGGGCCAGTCGCTCGTTTTCGGGTGCAAAGCGGGCTCGGAGGCGAGCGAGTACCTCCGGGGGCGGGACNTCCCCGTCGCCACGATTGGCGATCGGAGCCGGGTCGTCCATCGGGTTTGGTGGGAGCCCGAGCCAGTCGAGCACCCGGTTGCTGGTCCCTTCGGGATCCTTGAAGTGATCCTCGGAAAAGAGAACGAGAATGCGTTCGGGCCCAAAGGCTTCGAGCCACCGCTCGAGCTGTTCCGCATACCGGCCTCGGGCGAGGTAGGAGAAGTGTTCGTGCGGCCCGGAGACGGCATGGGGATGGTCGAGGAGGCGTTGNGACTCGCCAGCAAGCCTGGCCGGTTCCTNTTCGATCGCGTTCTCGAAGTCGAGGGTCTCGACGCCGAGCCGTCGCTCATGTCGATGGTGCGACCACGCTCGCAGGGCGGGATCACGAAGCAACACCACGAGATCGATCTCGGGACCCAGCAGGTCGCGGGCGATCGTCGGGGTTCTCGGATGAAAGAGGTAGTAGGGGCAGGCGTCGCCGGCTCGAAGTCGGCCACCGAGTCGATTCCGGAGACGATTCCGCCGGAAGCCGGACTCCTGAAGGCTTCGGTAACGCAGTTTCGATGGATGGGAGCCGGCGAGGACCCGGCACTCTTTCGCCGCCCTCGGGAGAATGCGGGGCGAACGGGAGATTCGTCGATCGAGATCGGTGGTTCCGGACTTCTGGGCACCGATCAGGAGGAAGTCCGGAAGAATCCGCCACGGTGCGGAAAGCCTTCGATGCAGGCTCGGTCGGGGTTCCGGGGTTGGAACGCAGTCTTNCGTTGGTGGTGCCTGAGGCATGGATCTGACGATACAGTTCGGATGAGGATTCGTCGATGATTCCCTGGCTGCGAAAAAAATCCGTTGGAACCCGGTTCCTGATTCTCTTTCCTGGACGGACGGGGAGTTCGTGGCTGGTCGACGGGCTGTCACGGCATCCACGCATCCGGGTGGAGGGTGAGATCCTCGTGGGCCTCTCTTCCGCGAAGCAGCGATCCGAGCTCGGGCGCCTGTACGGTGGTCGGCCCTCCCGGTCCGCCGTCGGCTTCAAGACGAAGTTGAAGGACGTCCCGGATCTCGACGTGCTGAAAGCCTGCATTCAGGACCGTGATCTGATCGTCTTTCGGATGCGTCGCCGGGACCTGCTCCGGCTGGCGATCTCTCGAATCAATGCGCGGCGACTCCATGCCGCGACCGGTCGATGGAATCGTCGTTCGGGCGACCGACCGGTGAGCGGGGCGGATGTCGCCGTCGACGAACTCGTCGATGCGCTCGCCTGCTCTCGCGATGATGTGGCGCGGCTCGACGATTTCATTGCGGCGGCCGGAGTGGTGCCCTGCGAGATCGAGTACGCGGACATCTTGAGCGAGCCCGCCAAGGTGCTCGCCCGGGTCCAGGACGTGCTCGGTGTCCCGCATCGGCAACTGGTGTCCTCCGTGGCCAAGAACACGAGTCAGGGCCTGGCCGCGGCGGTGGGAAACATCGAGGCCCTGCGGGGAGAGCTCGCGGGTGGTGAATGGGCGTCGGTGTTCGAGGTCGATCCGTTCAGCGAGTGAGGGTCCTCGATCGCAGATTGATCAGGAGTCGTTGCCATCGGCGAATCCGCCAGGAGCGGGTCGCGTTGGTCGCGCGGGCGATCGAAAGGCGGAGTGACTCGTCGCGTGGGCCGCAGGTCGCGAATTCCATGGTGAGCCAGTGCAGGAAGCGTCTTCGGTTCTGAACGTCCAGTCCGGATCGATGGGTCCGTGCCACGCAACTCGAGTCGTGCTGGCGGTAGAGATGCAGGATGTCCGGGATGACGAACACGGGATGGCGAAACATGAGGCGGGCGAGAAACGCCTGGTCCTCGTACATGCCTGGGAAACACTCCAAGTGTCCGCCCATCGCTTCGAGGGGGCGGCGGCGAACCAGTGGTGCAAGCGGCACGGCACGGGGATTCTCCAGGAAGACCGGCAGCAGCCCGGGTGGAGGAAGCAGTTGGTCGGTCCCGGTCGTCAGGATCACCTGGTCCTCGTCCTCCCGGTCCGATGAGGACCACGACCACCAACGGCGACAGGGACCGATCACCGCGACCGCCTCCGGGCATCTTTCCATC
>NYSW01000093.1 GCA_002683195.1 Phycisphaerae bacterium | reverse complement strand
ATGGAGAGGCTCCTGAAATCGTTGCGCTGTCGGAGTGTCGGAGGAGCGGACGGCGCAACGGCGCCCACTCGCAAGAAATTTGTACCTTTATCGGGAACGTAGGGATAGGGCCTTGACAAAAAACTCTGTGACGTTCTTTGCGGCCTTCGGGAACGGATTTGGATTTCGTCGATGCTCGAACCTGGGTCAAGCGGTCATCGATTGACGGATTCGTACAACTCGAGAGTCGCTCGCGAAGTGTTCTGCGCCGGTACCCGAGCACGGATGATTCCGTTGGCGGGGTTGTACCACCACCCTGCGGCGTGGCGTGAAGTGTCGATCGAATCTGGATCGAAACGAGCCGAATCCGCGCGTACGTCCACATCAATCCAATTTCGATCAGGGTTCAAAAACCACGGATTCAAGGGCCTTCCTTCGGGAAACCAGGCGGGATCGATTCGATGAACCCATCCTTGGCGGGTGTTCTCGGCGCCGGCGAGCGCGCTGCGCAGCCTCACCTCCGAAACGATTCTCTGGCGGGCCAGAACGGTGCTCGCGATCAACTCGCGTTCACGGTTCGAGTCGGTGACGTACGTCCACGCACCGAACGAGATCACAAGCAACGCAAGGAGTGTGAGAGTGGTGAGATTCACACGCATGAGACATCTCCCTGGCCGCATCCCCCCTCGCGGCGAGCGAAAAAAAATACATATCAATGTTCCAATTCTTGATTCGACCGACAAGTTGGAGTCGATCGTGTCCGGTTTTGCGGATGAAATTCCGTCGATCGAAATGACCTGTGAGGGTCACGCAGGTCGGTCATGCGATCGTTCGTCGGTACGCTTTGTGACATGAGCGATGAAACCCCACGGCTTCGAACGACCAAACTCGATCACGGACTCGAGGTCGTCACGGAAAACCACCCTTCCCGACGATCCGCGAGCCTCTGCTGGCTCGTCCCAGGAGGGGTTGGAAGTGATCCTCTGGATTCCGGTGACGGTCATGCGACGATGATCTCGGAGTACCTGCTTCGTGGTTGCGGCTCGCTCGACAGCCGTGAGTTTTCAGACGCCCTTGATCGTCTCGGTGCTCGGCGCTCGGTCGCCGCGGATACGTATCACCAGCGGATCGCCGCGACGATTCCAGGCAACCGGCTCTCGCCGACGCTCGATCTCTTGATGGATCTCGTCCGCCGGCCCGCATTCCCGGAGCCGGCGCTCGAGCCGGTTCGGGCCCTCTGCCTTCAGGAATTGTCGGGTCTCGAGGATGATCCTTCGCATCTGGTCGGTATTCGGTTGGACGAGATTCGCTACCCGTCGCCGTTCGACCGACACGGCCTCGGAATCGAAGAGCACCTTCGGGCAGCGACCCGCGAGCAACTGGTGGATCATTGGTCATCGGTCGCCGGACCGGACGGATCAATCATCGCGATCGCTGGTGCGGTCGACCACGATGCCGTGGTCGAGCAGCTGAAGCGGGCGACGGACGGGTGGACCGGTGGGGGATCTCGTCCGCAGGCCGCGGGTCTTCCGACCGGCGGGGTCTGTCGGATCGAACGCGACACGTCACAGGTTCATCTGGCTCTGGGCTTTGATGGTCCGGTGTCCGGTGATCCCGACGCGCTGGCTTTTCGGACGGCGATCGGGGTTCTTGGAGGTGGCACTTCGAGCCGACTCTTCCTCGACGTGCGTGAGCGTCGGGGACTCGCCTATGCCATCGGATCCCGATACGAGGAAGGACTGGCACTCGGTTCGGTCACCATCAGCGCCGGAACCACGCCGGAGCGGGTTTCCGAGACGTTGGAACGCATCGAGGCGGTTCTGGTGGAATTCGACGAGCAGGGACCGACCGACGAAGAGGTCGGAAGAATCGCCGTCATGCTCCGGGCGAGCGGACTCATGCAGCAGGAAGAAGGGCCTTCCCGAGCCCGGCAACTCGCTTTGGATGCTTTTCGACTCGGCCACCCACGATCGATCAAGGACATTCTGGATGCCTATGCAGCCATCGATCCGGACAACGTGCGACGGGTTGCAACCGAGCGGATCGGTGCCCCCTGGCGGGCTGCGGGAACCCGCTGCCTGCTTGGTCCCGCCGCATCGATTCATGCTTGAGGGTCAAAAGAAAGGCTCTCCCCGTCCCGGCCTCGTATACTTCCGCCGATATGGCCCTTGAAACTACGATCCTCGATCCCGGTTCTCGCGTGCGAGTGACCCAGCAACTTCCCCAGACCAGCACCGTCTGGTCCACCGCGACCGAAGGTGTGGTGGTTCGCTACCGCCAGGCCCAGACCGGATCGTGGTACGCGCACTCGAAGGGTGATCGACTGTGGCTCGATCGGTTGGAGATTCGCCTCGACAGCGGCGAACTCACCACGTTGAATCTCGACCACTACACGTTGATCGAGGACCTCTCCGATCCGAGCGAAACTCCACCGCCTCGGAATCCCAGCGACGTCGAACTTGACGATCGACATCGCCCCTGAACCGACTTCTCGTCGCCCGGCAGTTCTTCCGGATGGACCAAAGATGATGTACCGGCCCGGCCAGCGATTGATGAAGACGTGTCTTCTGACCGCGTTGGTTGCTCTTGCATCGGCGAGCGCCGGATGCGTTTCCAATCGAGCGCCAGCCCGAACCGATCTTCGCTGGCCGTGGTGGCCCAATGCGATGGAGATCACGAAGATCACCCGGATCGGCCGCCCCGACGCCTCTGGGATTCGCCCCATCGAGGTGCGGGTGCTCTTCGAGGATCCGGATGGTGACCCTTCGAAGGCGAGCGGTGAACTCCGGCTTCGCATCGAACGTCCCAACGAACAGGAAGATCCCGTCGACGTGACGTTGGATCTGATGGATGCCGACATCCAGAAGATCTACTTCGAGCGGGTGACCGGTTGTTATCGCATTCCGATCCGAGTCGATCTGCCGGGGCTGGTCGAAGGACGGATGCTCCGCATCGANGCCGACTACACGGGCTTCGACGGGACGGTTCTGAAGGATCGCATGGACTTCGTACTCGAGGCTCCGCTGCAATCGGATCCCGGGACCGGTTCACCCGTCGGGTGAGACCGGCCCCGTTCGATCGGTCACCGGACGGGATCAGCCGTCGATGATCCCCTTCTGGCGATACTTCTCTCGATATTTGCCGTAGAGCCGCTTCTGTCGATCACCCAGATCGATCTCTCGTCCGTCGATCCAGGCCCGCATGGGCTGGTTCACGACTTCNAGCGGNTCNCCNTCGCACAGGAAGAACGTNGCNCTGNGNCCGGACTGGATCGANCCGAGNCGGTCNCCGACNCCGATGATCTCNGCCGGNCCNCGGGTGATNGCNNGNANNGCCGCNTCCNNNNAGAGNCCGTGNGCGGCNGCNGTCGCCGCGTTGTGNGCGATCTCNCGNTCGTGGGCGGGNTCGTCNTCGGCACCGATCGCGAACGGAACGCCGGCCGCCTGGAGGGCGGTGGCGACGGTGAACGATCGGTCCACCGCGTGGTGACGCGAGGGAGGAAGCCGATGCACGCGAGTGAGAATGACCGAAGCCCCGGTGCGTTGAAGCAGCGGGATGCAATCGGCGGCGGCGCTTCCGCCGACGATCACCGGTCGCAATCCGCGATCGGAGGCCCATGCCAGTGAGGTTTCGATCTGTCCTCGGGAATCGGCCCGGATGAAAACGGGTCGCTCACCCTCGAGCACCGGCTGCATCGCCGCGAATCGAAGATCCGTCGGCGTGGTCTCATCCGCCGCTCGTGCCGCGGCCCAGGCCTCGGCATCGTCGAACCAGGTGTCGATCGCTTTCAGGCGGGCTTCGATGTCCTGTCGTTGTGCACCACTGCCACGCCGCATCCAGGAAGCGCGAATCGGGGCGGACATGGGCCAGCTCACGATCATGCCCGCATCACGGACGAGGGCGAGGTCCTCGGTCGTCCAGCCGTCCATTCGCAGGACGCTGGCACGGCCGGGAATGGTTCCCCCGATGGGCATCGCGAGGGTGTGGAGGACGCCGCCCGCCCGGGCGACCGGAATCAGATCACTGTCGGGATTGACGGCGATCCATGCCGCGGCCTCGGGACTTCGGTTGGCCCCTTCTCTTCGGTCGTCGGTGGCATCGACCTGTTCGACTTCCAACAGACCGATCTGACTCGGCCCGGAAATGAATCCCGGAACGAGGCTGAGGCCTTCGGCATTGATGAGCGTCGCGTCGTTCGCCGCGCCCGGTGGGGGTTCGCCTTCACCCATTTCGGTGATGCGACCATCTTCAAATCGAACCCAGCCGATTTCGATCGCGGTGGGATGTTCGTCGGAGACGGGATGGACGGTGGCATTGTGAATGAGCAGTGAAGAGGACTGCGGCGGGGCAGGGACCTGAGCCGACTGTCCGACGACCGAGGTCGCGATCGCGAGCGTGGTGGCGATCGAGATGATTCGAGTGAGAGACTTCATCGACTTTCCTCCGATTCGAGGGATTCGAGACGGGCGCGATCCCGGGCGAGGCTCCGGGCGAGTTCGATCATCGACCCTGAACCACAGCCACACTCACCGGATCGGATCGCCGCGGGATCCTCCCCGCGAGCGACGCGTTCTAGGAGCAGATTCTGGCGATCTTCAAGCATGCTGGCGATCAGGCCGGATCGGATCCGGCCGTCCGGCGGCGTCAATTGGATCCGTTTGATCTGGCTCTCCGGAGTGCCGCCCACTTCTTCGCTCGGGACCTTCATGGATCGGTCGTTCGGCTTTGTCCCGTCCTGTCCCGCGTTCTTTGATTCATCGTCGGATTCACCGCCACCGGCCTTGGCGAGGAGCCGGCCCCGCTCGAGCATGGCGTCCGCGTGGTACGCGGCCGCCTCGTCTCGAAGGTAATAGCGGGCTCCGTCGATCCAGGTCTGCTCACATCGAGCGTAACTGGAGAGTGGAGCGGCATTCCAGATCACGAAATCAGCGTCCTTGCCCGGTTCGAGCGAGCCGACTCGTTCGTCGATTCGTAGCTGACGGGCGGGATTGATGGTGACGAACTTGAGGGCTTCGTGCGGGTCGAGCCCGCCCCATCGAACGGCCTTGGCGGCTTCGTCGTTCATCCGGGTGGCGAGTTCGTCGTCATCCGAGTTGAAGGAGACCAGCACGCCGACCTCGTGCATGAGGGCACCGTTGTACGGAATCGCATCCATGACTTCCATCTTGTACGCCCACCAGTCGCTGAAGCTGCTGGCGCCCGCGCCGTGGGCGGCGATCTCGTCCGCGACCTTGTAGCCCTCGAGAATGTGCTGGAGGGTGCCGATCTGAATCCCGTATCGCTCGCAGAGGCGAAGCAACATCAGGATCTCGTCCTGCCGGTAGCTGTGGCAGTGGATGATTCGGTCCCCGTCGATGATCTCGACCACGGTGTCGAGTTCGAAGTCGGGTCGGGGTGGCATTCGGCGTGCCTGTTCTGCGGGGGGGAGGGCGTCGAACGCATCACGAGCGGCGTCGTATTCGACCGCCGCCTGCAAGGCGTCCTCGATGAATGAGGCGACCCCCATGCGGGTGTCGGGATAGCCGCCACCTCGCTTGACGTTTTCGCCGAGCGCAAACTTGATCCCGGCCTTGGCGCCCTTGAACTTCATGTCCTCGACGGTTCCGCCCCATCGAAGTTTGATCACCGAGTTCTGGCCACCGATCGGATTGGCGGAACCATGCAACTGGTTCGCCGCGGTGAGCCCGCCGGCGAGCTGCCGGTAGAAGTCGATGTCGTCTGGATTGATGACGTCGGCGATCCGGACTTCCGCGGTGTTGGTCTGACCACCTTCGTTGACCCCACCGGAGATTCCGGTGTGACTGTGGCAGTCGATGAGACCGGGTGTCACGTGAAGCCCGGATCCGTCGATCTCGGTCACGCCGTCGGGAAGAACGAGATCGATCCCCACCGCGGCGATCCGACCGTCGATGACCAGCAGATCACCATCCTCGATCACGCCCAGGTCGGAGGCCGTCCAGATCGTCGCATCGCGGATGAGCACGTTTCGAGTTCGTGGTGGTTCGAGTCGACCGTAGACCCCGAGCGGTACCGGAAGGGCTTCGAGGGGCTCGACGTCTGGGGTGGCGTCGACGAGTTCCTCCTGGGATGTCTCGTCTTCCGTCGCCTCCTCCTCGGTTGACTCTTCGGGCATGCGAGGAATGAGTTCGAAGGGCACGAAACGACCGTCAAGGGTCTGAAGCGATCCGATCAATCGGTCTTCGACGACCACGGCCGTTCCCACCACGTCGCCCTCAAGGCCGAACATCGCGCCGTCGACCGCGAATCCGAGCCCGCGGCCTCCCAACTTGATGTTTCGAAGTCGCCCCGGGGATCGACCGGCCCGTGGCTCGTCGGCTTCCTTCTCTCCGGTCTCGATTCCTGCGACCTTGGTTCCAGTCATGTTCGCGGTCCGCCCGCCCATGATCTCGTTGCTTCCTTCGAGCCGGTCACCGTCGATCTTCAGTTCGAGCTCGGTGCCCGGTCCTTGACCCATGTTCATCTTGATCTCGAGGGTGGAGGTTTCACGATTGAACCGACCGTCGAGTTCCGCGGCGAACATGTCGCTGCTCATGTCGCCGGTGACGACATCGCCCTCTCCGAGCATGAAGTTCATGGTCACCGGCAGTCCGCCCATTTCCGCGACTTCGATGGTGCAGTCCCAGGTGCCGGAAACCGGATCGTTCCGCTCGGGCATGGAGTCCGGGTTCGGTTCGGGATCGGCGGCCGGTTCGTTCTCCTCGGATTCGTCGGCGTCCTCCTCGGCGTCCTCGTCGGTCTTCACGGGTCCGATGGTCAACTTGTTCTTGTCACGATCGATGGACGCTTCAAGATCCTCCAGCACCTCGCCAGCGACCAGAACCTCGAAGTCGCCGCCGAGCGGAAACTGCTTCTTCGCCTTCACTTCATCCCGGCGGCCACCGACCCAGACCTCGCGGATCTCCGAGCCCTCATCGAAGAGTTCTCCGTCGGTCACCACGAGGTTGGCAAGCCGTCCGGGAGCGATCGTCCCCGCGACGGAGTCGATTCCGAGCATCCGAGCGGGACGCACGGTGATGCAAGCGAGGGCCTCATCGGCGGGAAGACCGGCCTTGATCGCGGTGCGGACGGCGGCGTGGAAGGCCGAGGGATTGGAGAGACCATTGGTGGTCAAGGAGACGTCGGCGCCGGCGTCGAGCAATCGGGCCGGGTTCGAAGGTGCATGCTTCCAGGTTTGAAGTTCGCGAAGCGTGACGCGATCCGCGGCATAGGGATCGGTCACGGCGGGCTTCTTGGGGAATTCAAGCGGAACGATGACCGGCATGCTGGTGGCGACGATCTCGTCCAGCCGCCGAAACTCCATGCCCGATCCAAGGATCACGCCATCAATCTCGAACTCACGGACGATGTTCGCGGCCCGAAGGGCCTCGAGTTCATTGTTCGTGGTGAACATCACGGGGACTTCACGCGTGAGCACGGATCGCATCGCGTCGAGGGCATCGGCCTGCTCGGGCATTTCCAGGGCGGCGGGATCCTGTGTGTGCAGGCCGACGGCGCGGGCATGCCATTCGGATTCCGCGAGGGTCTGACGCATCAATGCGATCGCCCCCATCTGCGAGCCCGGGTAACCACCGCCCCAGCCGCCGGTCTCGAATGCCGCCGCATGCATGCCATCGACGACGACTCGCCGGTGACGGTCCTCGTCGGCGAGGAGGACCACGGCCCCTTGTCCGCGAAGAATTCCGGTGTCCGGGATGATCTGGGCGATCGTGAAGCCGGCATCGCGCAAGGCGTTGCGACGACCGGAATCGATTCCGGCGGCATCTCGCATTCTGATCTGCGGCACGATGCGCTCGTTCCAGTGGGCTCCGGCACCGCCTCGAGCCCGCGCCAAGGCCTCGCCGGCATTCGTCATCACCGATGCATCGATGAAGCCAGGGTAGACGTGAAGGCCTTCGGCATCGTGGACCCGGTATCCCGCGGGCACCTTGATCTCCACGCCGATCGCTTCCACCAGGCCGTCTCGGAGAAGCAGCGTGGCTTCCTCAAGCGTTTCGCCCGGTCGGGTGATCACGGTGGCTCCGACGATGGCATCCCGACGAATTTCAGGGTTCCGGATGTCATCGGGTGGTGGTACCGACTGCGCAATCGATGTCGTGACGAGGCTGGTCACCACGAAAAGGGCGGTAAGGACTGTTTTCACGTTCGGACTCCGTACGTCGGCTGGATGGTGAGTCCGCCGTGGGCTTCGCGATATTCGAATCAGGGTGACGCCGAATTCCGGATCCGGAAACGACGGAAACTTCAATGGTAGGGCCGGAACCACTGCAGGTCGCTGGAGAGCGTCGGTTCCGGCGGGGGCAAAATGAAATCGCCGCGCCCGGGTCGGGCGCGGCGATCTCGATCAGTCAGGGGCTTGAAGATCGACGATCAGGCGACGGCGTCGTCGATCAGTCGATCAGCAGCGGCCTGGAAACGGGCGTCACTGTCGTAACCGCCGGCGGCGATCTCACTCTTGACCCGAGCGACCTTTTCGAGGTCGGGACCGGCGACGGGGCGGCTACCACCGAGACGACGCGCGTCATCGGAGATTTCGACCGCGTCTTCCCCGCGGCCGTGCCGCGGGCTGGTCGGGGTGATTGGAGCCCGAGCGGTGGTTTCGGGTCGGAAAGAAGTGGTAGCCCGGGCGGAGCCGAGGTTCCCAGCGAGGTTTGCAATGTCAGACATGAGCGTTCTCCGCGTGGCGTTGGGGGGGTCGCCACGATTTGGTTCGGAAAGGGTCAGTGGACTTCACTTCGCACGAGGAGGAGTCAAGGTTCGTTTGCCTCCGGGTGCAGCCCTCCATATCGTCGAGATGCATCGATTTGCTTGAGGACCGGTCTGCTGGGCCCCAAATTTGCTAAGTCTTTGCCTGGGAAGTGTTTACAGGATATCTGCCGGAAACGGTTCATTTGGTTCAGCCTCGGTTCGGAGTCCATCATTGACCGATTGGAACAGCGTGTCCCGTAATTGCTTTGGTCTCGATTCGGGAACCTCGATATTCCGCGGACTCAACCTCCGAAGAGCCTTTCGTTGGCTTCCGATTGGAGTTTTGACTTTTTCCCCAATTTTTTCGGGTTGCGGCGAAGAGGCCTCCAAAAAGGACGCCGCCCTTCAAGGTCAGGCTCCCCGTCGAATCAGTGGCGTTCAGCCACTTGATGAAGCGGCGGACGATGTCTTTCTGGCCACCAGCAACACCGCTCCGGAGCAGGTTGCCGCCTCGGACGGTCGTTGGTCGCTCCTGCTCATGACGGTTGGCGGCGACAGCCATCCCATTCAAGCCATGGCGACTCGAAATCAGATCGCCTCCCGGTACCCCTCATTGAGGGCGGCCTTCGTACGACCCCAGGGCAAGGGCTCGGCCATCTGGTTCGGTAGGTTTTCCAGTCCCAGTGACCCCGCCGCGGTCGCCGCTCGAGAAACGGTCCGAGATCTGGTCGAAGAGGGCCGCCGGGTCTTCCCCCAGTCCTTCTTGTCCATTCTTCCCGATGACTCTCCGATCGGAGAGCGGGACTTGCGCAATCTCCGCCTCATGTATCCCGGCGTCAATCCGCTGTATTCCCTGCAAGTGGCGTGTTGGGGCACCTTCGGCACCGACGAGATCTCCTACGAAGAGGTCACTCGACGGGCAGAGGCCTACACGGCCGAACTCCGAAATGCCGGTCATGACGCCTGGTACTACCACGACCCGCTCACCGAACTCAGCGTGATCACCATCGGCGTCTTCGATAAAAGAGCGTACGACGGAAGAAGCACCCTCTTCTCCCCCGAAGTCGAGATGCTGATGCGGGCCTTTCCCATTCACCGCATCAACGGCGAGGAAGTCATGGTCGAGATCACCCAGGGCGACCGGAGCACTCGGGTCCCGCAGGGTTGTCGCCTCGTCACGGTGCCGGAACTCCCGTGAGTACCGACGGACCGAAGATTCCCGGTTCTCTGGCCGATCCCCGCGGAAGGACGCCCATCCTCGGACAGGAAGCGGCGTTGGCGGAGTTGAAGGACGCCCTCCGCACCGGCCGGATGCCGGCGGCCTGGATCCTTCATGGTCCCGACGGGATCGGCAAACTCTCCACGGCCCTCCGATTCGCACGGCTGCTCCTCGAGCCGGATCTGGATCCGGAGTCGATCGATACTTTTGCCCCGCCTCCGGGATCTTCGACTTCCAGGTTGATCGACGCTGGAACGCATCCGGATCTCCGAACCATCCGCAAGGAGTTGGCGGCCACCAGTGAGATCCCGCGGTTACGTGAGTCCAAGCAGCGGGCCATTCCAATCGACCTGCTGCGAGAGCACATGCTTGGCGGCGAGGTCGAGGGGCGTCGCTTCGATGCGGTCCACGCTCGGACGCCCTTCAAGGGGGTTCGGCGGGTCTTCATCATCGACGAGGCCGAACTTCTCAACCCCCAGGGCCAGAATGCGCTGCTGAAGACCTTGGAGGAACCTTCGCCGCGGACGGTCATCATTCTGGTGACGACCCGGGACGAGCGGATGCTTCCCACGGTTCGAAGCCGATGTCGCCGAGTTCCGTTCCGAACCCTGGGCACCGAAGCCATGGAGGCCTGGCTCGCGGGTTCCGAGCATGATTTGGATGCCGCGGATCGGGATTGGCTGCTTGAGTTTTCCGAAGGCAGCCCCGGACGATTGGAAGAGGCGCTTCGAACGGGAATGGCGACCTGGAATGCCACGGTGGCCCCCGGCATGGCGAGACTGGAGCAAGGGGGCTGGCCGGGAGGTCTTGCCGACACCCTCGCCGAGTTGGTCGACGAGTACGCCAAGGCGGTGGTCAAATCCGACAAACGGGCCTCCAAGGAGGCGGCGAATCGCACGGGGCTGGCGAATCTCGTGGCGGTTCTGGCTTCACGACTTCGCAGTCGCTTGGAATCGGCGGCGGGAGACGGAGATGACGACCTGGTCGAATCCTGCTCGATCGCGATCGAAAGGTTGGCCGATGCCGAGTCCCGAGCCGCGCGGAACTTGAATCTCAAATTCGTCATGGCGGGTCTGGTGGCGGCGATCGGCGACGCGTTCGGGGTGGGTGATCCGGCGAGGCCTTCCGCGTGAGCTCGGACGGTCTGGAGATCGAGCGCAAGTGGCGGTTGACCCGACTCCCCGATCGAGTGCTCCGGGCCGATGCTCGGGGTGAAGAGGATCTGGAGTGCTGGCGACTCCGCCAGGCGTATCTGCCCCCCGCGTCAGAAGCTGATCTTGAAGCCGCAGCCGCCGGGCCTGATCATCAGGATGATCCGAATCAGGTACCCGCGATCGGGAGGATTCGAGCGATCGAAACCGCAGTCGGGCCTCGATCCGAGGTGAGATACATCCACACCCTGAAGTCCGGCTCGGGTCTGATTCGGCGGGAGATCGAACGTCCGCTGTCTCAATCGGCGTTCGAGGCGGCCTGGGCGGGGACGGAGGGGCGGCGCCTTGAGAAGACCCGCTGGAGGATTCCAGATCAGGGAGTCCTGTGGGAGATCGACCTTTTTGAGGCTCCCTTGGCGGCTTCAGGCCTCGTTCTGGCCGAGGCCGAGGCTCCCAGCGAGGCGGCAGCGATGGCGTTGGAACCGCCGGAATGGCTGGCCCCGGTCGTCGATCGGGAGGTCACTGACGATCCCATGTACACCAACGCGGAAATCGCGTTTCGTCTCGGGATGGCCTGACGAGGTTCGCGTCGGATGGGCAGGCGGGAAACATCGCCGGGATCCGTTACCATGGTCGTTCGCGCGGCACTCGCCGCAGTTCACTTCCCGAGGTTCGCGGAGAGCCGCCCGTGTCCACCTTCCGATGTGCCAT
This sequence comes from Phycisphaerae bacterium, assembly GCA_002683195.1. The sequence goes on along the minus strand of NYSW01000093.1, from coordinate 7,620 downwards.
CGTGACCCCGACCGAGCAGATCCTCGACGAGGAGGTCACCGAGGTCGAATTTCCCCAGTGGGACGGCCAGCGTGGCGTCCTGCATTCAGCCGCCCCCTTCGTGGGACGCCTGGGGGTTGGTCGTCTCCGAATTCGTACCACCAGCAACGGGGAGAAGACCTTCCTGCTCAATGGTGGTTTCGCCGAGTTGCATGACGACAAACTGGTTCTGGTCGCTGATGAGATCGCGACGAAGGACTCCCTCGACATCGCGGCTTCTCGCAAACGCCTCGAAGACGCGGTCGCACGTCTGGCGGAAGCCGGTGTGCATGATCTTGAAGTTCGTGACCAACTCGATCGTGAACGACAAGTCGCCACCGCCGCGATCTCCCTGGTTGAGAACGGCTGATCTCCGATTGAACTGAATCGGTTTCCGACGTCATCGACGTGGGCGACTCCTGCTCGGGGCGGGTAGTCTTAGGCACCGGACGGACGCTGTTCCGTCAAGACGCTTCGCATCGACTTTCGAAGGAAGAGGGTCGTTCTCGCATGTCTCACGAAGAACTGATGCTGCGCATCGAAGCGGTGCTCATGACCGCCGATCGACCGATCGGCGAGCGAAAGCTGGCGTCGATTCTCGATCTGGCTCCGGATGATCACCCCGAGTCCGCCGAAGATGGTTCCGGCGAAGACGGAACGGATGAAACAACCGAGGCCGAGGGACCGGTGATTCGCATCCGTGGATCCATCGATGGTCTCAATCAGTTCTACGAAGAGACCGGAAGATCATTCCGCATCGAGCGGGTTGCCGGCGGACTGCAGATGCTCACGCTGCCGTCGTTCGTCGAAGACATCACCCGGTTGAAGGGCGTGCGAAACCAGTCAAAGCTCAGCCAGGCGGCGCTGGAGACGCTCGCGATCATCGCGTACCGCCAGCCGATTCTGCGGGCTGATCTCGAGTCCATTCGAGGCGTGGCCTGCGGTGAAGTACTGCGGGGTCTGATGGAACGTCGGCTTGTCCGGATCGCCGGTCGGGCCGAGGAACTCGGCCGTCCGATGCTCTACGGAACGACCAAGGAGTTTCTGGAGATCTTCGGGTTGGCTACGCTTGATGATCTCCCGCAGGCCAAGGAACTTCGCCCCGCACCGGCAAAGAAGCCCGCCAAGAAGGTTGCAGAAGACACCGGGGCTGATGACCCGGATACGGGTACGGCCGCCGGCGTTGAAACCGAGCTGGTTGCCGATGCGACTGCTGCAGTCGACCCTGCGGATGAAGGCAAGCCGGACCCGACCGAGGCTTGAAACGGCGGGTCACGTTCATCTTGATTCCAAAACGAACACCGGCCTTCCACGAGTGGAAGGCCGATGTTCGTTTTTCCAGGGATCTTCAGTCGGCTTCAGTTTCGACGTCGATGTCGGGCGAGCCCGCCAAGGCCGAGAAGCGCCAGCACGCCGGGGGCCGGGACCTGGGCGACGAAGTTGCTGGTCATGGCGAACGTATCGCCACTGCCGAGGAGGAAGTCCGTGCCGATCGACATCGATTCCTGGGCTGCGGCGTGTTCGAAACTCGGGATCGGAGCCCCGAAGGCTTGTTCCGCGACCTCGGTGGAGTCGAAGGGATCAGTAGTGAAGGAGAATGGGGCGTCGCCAAGCGTGGCGATGAGATCTCCGTCCACGGAAGCGTTCCAGAGCGCGGTATCACCGAGATTCGAGAGGAAGCCGCCATCGTCACCACCGGTGAGTGAACCGCCCATGCTGCCGCCGTAGAAGGCGATGCCGGGGGCCAGGGTGACCGGGAGCAGAACATCGATTTCGAAGGCTGAATCCGAGGCGCTGGTGTTGGTCACACCCAGGGTGGAGGCGAGGATCTCGAAACCACCGGAGTCCCCGTTGTCCGTGACGAGGAAGGACCAGTTGATCTCGTAGCCGTCGCCCTGAGTCAGGCTGGCATAGGAGTAGAGACCGAATCCGAGTCCGGTGCCGGTGAGGGCCCCTTCATCCGAGATGCCGTCGACCGACCACGCCAACTCCAGTTGGGGGGCGGTGTCTCCAGCGACGGCAGTACCGCCGACCAGGAGTGCGAGGCCGAGCATGCTGCTGGTTCCAATGTTGCCGAAGGTGGCGTTCATACGAAGTCATTCCTTTTCTTGTGCAGGCCATCAACACTGATGGACTGCCTCCGTCCCGGGCCTCGGTTTCAAACCGGGCTCGCCGAAGATCGGTCCCGAACGAACAGGGCCGATCAGTTGGTGTCTACTCGCGGAGCGTGGTCGGACGTTGCCGAATCCTTGCTCCATCGTGCCTCACTGGTTGAGAAAGGCATTCGTTTTTCAACCCTGCAATCCGAAACCTCGTGATGCGGTTCGGTTTGGGAGATCTGTTCCGATCAGGCGGTTCGACGTCGACGTCGTCCAAGCCCGGCAAAGCTGAAGAGTGCCAGGGCACCCGGGGCCGGAGATGCGATGGCCATGCTCGACGTGAACCCGACCATGTCGCCGCCGCTGAGGCTGAACTCAAGCATGATCCCGAAGTTGTCGGAGGCCGCAGGCCCCGACTGGCCCGGAATCTGCGGAGAGGTACCGAAAGACTCGCTGGCGAAGGTGCCAGTGAAGAAACTCGAGGCGGACCCCGATGCATCTTCCAGCAGGGAAGCGACCACGGTGCCGTCGAACGGATCGGGGTTGTTCGCATCCACGAAGGCCGAGTAGATCGAGCCGGAGCCGACGGAACCGACTTCGACGCCGTTTCCATTGAGGTCGGTGAAGGTGCCCGCGATGGAGCCGCCGATCATCGTTCCCGACAGATAGGGAGCGGCGAGGAGATCGCTGACCAACAACGAGAACGTCTGCGTCTCGGTTCCGAGATTGATGACGGTGAAGTTGGTCACGATGCTCTGGCCGTCACCACTGCTGGCGAGCAGGTCCCACTGGACCAGCCAGCCATCGCCGGCTTGATTGCCGGAGAAGTTGTAGCCCGTGTCCGTATAGGACAGGTTGCCGTCGACGCCCGCTTGCCAGTTCATGGACTGATCATGCGTGATCAGGCTGATCGAGCCGCCCGGGATGTCCTGAGCGTTGGCGGTTCCGGCGATCAGGCCGAAAGACAGCGCTGCGATAGCCACGTTTCTGGTGTTTGATTGATGCACGTCAAGTTCCCTTTTCCCTCTCGACCCACTCTCAGCGTCAGCATCGGCATCATTTCGACGCGAATCCTGAAGACTGCCCGCCTATGGCGGAAATGCGATGGCCCCGGTCAAACCGGTACGGCCGCATCATGAGTGTGTCGAACCTTTTCCCTGAATCTCGCGAGGTCCCCACCAGGCGAGATTGCTCTTGAGACATCAAGAGCCCTTTTCAACCGTAAAAGTAGCACCGCTCTCGCGGAGGTCGAGTAAATCCGCCGAGTCGACTCATAATCGGCAGGACCCGCACAATCACCGCTCCCCATACCGCCAGTAACCGCCACGACTGGTTTCTAAAGGCGGAAGAAGAGAATTATTGGCGTGATAAAGCGGGTAACTATCGGACTAGAAGGGTTCGATCACAATATCCGTCGTCGGGCGGGTCTCGAGGATTTCGATCCGATCTCCAACCTTCACGGAGCCGGGATTCCGAACCAGGGTGTTCCATCCCATGACGGGGCGGCCGTTCCAGAGACGAGTTCGGGCGAGGGTCGAAAGCGGCTCGGTTCCGGACCGTTCGCCGGTTTCCGGATCGACGGTCGTGGCCACACAGCGAACGCATGGCTTGACGAGTTCGAGTTCGAGGTCGCCGATCCGAAGGCGTTGCCAACGGTCTTCGGCGCCCGCCAGAGCCCCGTCGATCAGTAGATTGGCTCGGAAGCGGCGTTCCGACATCAGCGGCCCGACGGCGGCGGCGATCGTCGCCCGGGTTGCCACCAGCACGGGGTAGCCATCCGAGAGTCCGGTGGTGGCACCGTCGGCTTCCGGTTCCGATTGAGTCCAGGGATCGAGTTCGGGTTGGTGTCGGACCAGCCGTACCGGACGATCGAGTCTGGATGAAAACCAGACGGCGGCAGCCTCGCCTTCGTCGATCACGACCCGGTCGGCCTTCCAGAGAACCGCGGAACGGGAATCGCCATCACGACGGGGTTCGAACTCGAAGGACGATTCTTCGTGTTCGATTCGGATTTCGGGCAGCCGGTCAGCGGTGGCTTCGGGATCGAAGTCGATGATGGATGGTCGGAACCGGGCGAGGGCCGGCAGTTCCCGGAGGGAAACGAATCTTCCGCTTTCGTCGATGAGCATCCAATGGCGGTCGAATGACGGTCCCCGGGGGCCGAACCACCATTTCCGGGGTGCCAGTCCAGCGAGGCTCTTGATCGGGTGCACGCCAATGGAGGCAAGGCGTGGATCAGAGGTGGAATCGAGGTTTCCGGGGATCGTGCTGGCGTCGGTCATGGTTCGCACCGTACCCTCGACCGTCCGTCCACCTTTCACCCATCGCCTTGTCGGCCGAATGGATATCCATGCTCCGAGTGGGTCCCGTCGAACTTCAGTCCCGTGTCCTGCTGGCCCCGATCGCGGGACACACCGATCTGGCGTTCCGGCTTCTCTGTCGGGAGCTGGGAGGGGTGGGTTGTGCCTACACCGATCTCTTGAACAGTCGCGCGGTGCTTGCGGGCACCAGCAAATCGATGATTCTGGCCGCCACGGCTCCGGGTGATCGACCGTTCGGCATGCAGTTGTACGGCTCGCCGACCGACCCGCTGCCGGAAGCGGCGGCCTGGGCGATCGATCACGGAGCGGAGATCGTCGATATCAACATGGGTTGTCCGGTCGACAAGGTGGCGAAGAAGAACGGTGGCTCGCTCCTGCTTCGTGACTGTCCTTCGACCGTCGGATTGGTCGAGCGGATCGTTTCGACCGTCGAACGGCATGGTGGTGGCCGCGTCCCGGTGACCGCGAAGATCCGGTTGGGTTGGGACGACGACTCGATCGTCGGACCGGCCTTGGCGCGTGATCTGGAGCGGGCGGGGGCGGCGATGGTCACCGTGCACGGTCGCACCACGGTGCAGCGATTCAAAGGATGTGCGAATTGGGATGCGATCGGCGAGGTGGTCGCAGCGGTGGATGCCATTCCGGTCATCGGTAATGGTGACGTGGTGGAGCCCGATGATGCCGTCCGGATGATGAGACATACGGGTTGTGACGGGGTGATGATCGCCCGGGCGGCGATTCGAACCCCCTGGATCTTCCGACAGGCGGATGCCGCGATCCGTCTGGAGCGCGGAGAAGGGGGAGACGAGGATCATGAGTCACTGCTTCGACGGCGGGCCGAGCCGATGCTCGCCGAGAAGTTCGCGGCGGTCAGACGTCATATCGATCTGGCGGCCACTCACCAGGAACCCCGAGCCGCGGCGGAACTGATGCGGCAGCGGATCAGTTGGTACGGCAAGTCGATGGGGCATGTGAAACCACTCAAGGAAGCGCTCCGGACCGCACCCGATCTCGAGACCATGCGCCATGCGGTGGATCGCTGGATCGAATGGGCCCGCGAAGAACCGGAGGTTCGAGACGAGTCGAGGGCACCGCGGGGGATTCGAGGCCCCGGTTCGCCCGAAGAGGCTTCGACGGAGCTGGACACCGCCGCGTCATCGAACGCCTGAATGGGGCGGACCACCGATAGAAGCCCCATGCAGAGGGGTTCCTTCCCTTATTTTGATCAATGCTCGGCGTCCGGTGTCGGTTGACCGATACCGTAGTGAATCAATCCAGGAGAACCACACCATGCGTCACTCGCTTCTTACGACCGCCATCCTTGCCTTCGGCGTCACGTCCACCGCCCTCGCCCAGGCTCCGGCCCTCGGTCCGGCCAAGACCCGTCCCGCCCAGAAGACCCCGGTCGCGGCGAACGCTGACGGCAAGTTGGTCAAGATGATCGGCCCGAAGCTGATCAAGGCCGACGGAACCAGCGTCGAGACCGCCAAGGTGCTCGAGGGAAAGAAGAACGTCGTCTTCTACTTCACCGCGAGCTGGTGCGGTCCGTGTCGACGCTTCACGCCGGAGCTGGTCAAGTTCGCCGAACAGAACCTCGATGCCAAGGACTTCGTGCTGATCATGGTGGGTTCCGATCGCTCGGAGCAGGCCCAGAACGCCTACATGAAGAAGTCGAAGATGCCGTTCTACGCCATTCCCTTCGACACACCTGGTGTTCGCGCGGTCAAGATGGCCTATGCGGGCAACGGTATTCCCAACCTCGTCGTCCTTGACGAAGCCGGTTCGCCGATCAAGGGTTCCTACGAGACCAACGGCAAGTACACGCCGAAGAACCGCAACAGCTACATCGGCCCCCAGCCGGTGCTGGCGACGTTCCAGAAGATGCTGACCGAACGATCGAAGAAGGATGCCAAGGGCTGAATCGCTCCGAGGATCCCGATGATTGAAGACGCCCTCGCCCGGTGATCCGGGCGGGGGCGTTTGGTTTCGCGGGGAAGGTCGCGGGAGTGAAATCGGACTTTGCGAGGTCGTCGCGAGGGTGGAAGACCGGACTTCCTCAACCGAACATGGTGGCGAGAGCAAGATCACGCACCGCGGTGCAGGGAACCCGGCCGTCGGATTCGTCGTCCATCGCCGCCGCCGCATCCGCGACGAGAACGCCATCCCACCCCAGACCTTGATCGACGCGGCCATGCGAGCCGCGGACGAGGCTGGCATCGGTTGGAATGACGTCGAGCAGGGTTCGGAATCCGAGTTTTCGCCGGATCAGACGCGATCCGATCGCGAGCTTCGGGAAGCGGAATCCGGGGTCGACGAAGAGCTCCCGCGGGTCGTACCCGGGCTTGCGATGGATATCGACCGTCCGCTGGAAGTCCGGAGCCTTCGCCTCATCGAGCCACCAGTCATGCGAGAACCAACGATTTCGTTCGGCGACCAGTACGAGATCACCGGCACGGGGGTGGTCGAGGCCGGCGGCGGCGCGTGATTCTCCTTCGAGCACCGTCTCCACCCCGGGGGTCGCAGCAAGGATTCGTGCGATCTCATCCCGCCGGGTCTCGCCCTTCGGTCCGAGTCGTACGTGGGCGACCTGATGATCCGCCACTGCGAAGGCCGCCGAGGTGCCGGGGTCGACCATCTCTCGGCCCTGCTCCTCCCGCCAGTAGAGGAGACCTGCTTCCCGAAGGACTCGGTTCGGCGCCACGGCATCCGCCACCGGGACGATGCCGTATTCACTGACCAGGATCGGTTCGACGCCCCGGCTTAGAAAATGCTCCAACAGCCGGGAGACTTCGTGATCCAGTTCCCGGAGGTGGTGAGGAATGTCGGGATGATCCGGTCCGAGCTTCTGAAGGCTGTAGTCCAGGTGGGGGAGGTAGACCAGCGTGATGTCGGGACTGGCTTCCCGTTCGACCTTGATCGCGGCATCGGCGATCCAGCGGGTGCTGGTGATGTCCGCCCCCGGTCCCCAGAATCGGAACAGCGGAAATGGTCCGAGGGCGCGGGTGAGACGATCGCGGAGTCCCGCGGGTTGGGTCAGGCAGTCCGGCAGCTTTCGTCCATCGGCTTTGTAGATCGGCCGAGGAGTCACCACGATGTCGCAGGTGGTGTGCATCGCGTACCACCAGCAGATGTTCGCACAGGTGACCGACGGATCCCGACGACGCGCGGTGTCCCAGAGCCGT
>NYSW01000012.1 GCA_002683195.1 Phycisphaerae bacterium | reverse complement strand
TCGGTCAGAGTTCGATGATCGATCTGGCCGGTGAAGCCGACTTCACCAAGAGCGGCACGATCGCGATCGACGTGCANGGGCCGGACTACATTCCGACNAACCTCAGTTTCACNCTGATCAACGCGGCGNNAGNCTTCAAGTCCGCGNACAACATCGCCCTCGAGGCCCCNNTCTCGGTNACNCGGACCTGGGAGACCNAACTCANCGANGNTNNAAAGCGACTCTCCGCNCNATCCGACGCGGAGTACACCAACACACTGGAGGTCGGNACCAGNCTNTACNNCGTGGGTNNNCTCCTCNANGNNTTCATCGACCCCGCGAACGCCGCNCCGACCGGNGCCGAAGGNGAGATCCTCGGNCAACTCGACACGATCCAGACCGCCGCGGCGTATCAGGCNGCCCTCACCGGANTGTCCAATCCGACGGCNCAGATCTCCGCGGTCCAGGTGGNNGCCCTCTCGCAGTATCACGACGTNCTCCGCGGGGAGATCCAGCGGAAGTTCAGCACGGTGGAACGCCGAACTCCGGCGCCCTTCCGCCTTGGCGGACCGATTCGGCTGGCCGGACAGGATGACGTGGCCGGGCGGGCCATCCGCCGGGAGTTGANCGCGGACCCGACCTCGCAGGGATTCGGTGCCTACTTCGGACGCAACCTCACCACCCCGACCGACGGTGACATCATCGGTCTCAACGGTCGCGAGTATGGCGGCCTTGGTGGCTTCGGCTGGGATCTCTCAGACACCTGGACCGCGGGCATCAACCTCGGATATTCCGCCATCATGGGCGACCTCGACGGTGGCTTCGGCAACACCCGGGTCGGGACCCTTCGTGGTGGCGGCTTCGCGACCTACGGTTCGGGCGACGGGTTCTTCGCCGATGTGGCGCTCACCGTCGGGTGGAACCACTTCGACTTCAATCGAAACACCCCGGGTGCGACGTTCGAAGCGGTTGATTCCAACGCGGACGGATTCCAGGTCGACACCTCGTTCGGATTGGGATACCGAGTGCCGCTTTCCAGTGGATTCGCCCTCACCCCGAACGGCTCCTTCCTGTACAGCTACATCAACACTGGAGACATCGACGAAAGCGGGAGCAGCGTGATCGCCCAGTCGATCGATCCGGGTGATCTGAATTCCTTCATCGGGCGAATCGGTGCCGATCTCTCGTGGAGCGCTCTTCCCGGCCTGGTGATCGATGGCCGAGCGGGTTGGCAAGGGAACTTCACCGACAATGGCACCTACGGCGTGTCGCTCACCGCGACCGGAACCCCGCTGCCGGTGGAGGTTCCGAACCAGACGATCAACACGGCCTACTACGGGGTCGGCGTCAACTGGGACGTGGCGGAGCAGATCGATCTGAACCTGCGCTGGGAAGGTCGGGCCGGTGAAGGTCTGTCCAGCCAGATGATCGTCGGTGGCCTGACCTTCAGTTTCTGAACGTCAGGAAACCTCGAAACGAAATTCGAACGCCCGTGTCCCTCCGGACGCGGGCGTTCGTCGTACGGAGAAGAACTGTGGGTGCCTGCCGCGACGTATCGTGACCGCATGGAAGCAACCGCCCAAGGAGCCGAACGACTCGCCGCCCGCCTGGTGGCGATCGGATTCGACGGAAACCGTCCCACGGCCGAGGCCGGCAGACTCATCACTCGAGGCGTGCGATCGGTGATCCTCTTCGCCCGAAACGCAGGGCCCCGGGCGGACGTCACGGCGACGGTGTCGGCGATCAAGAAACTCGCCCCCGACTCCGTACTGGTCTGCGTCGACCAGGAGGGCGGCGAGACGGTTCGTTTCACCGACGGATTCGATCCGCCGCCGTCGATGCGTGAAGTCGGGCTCCGGGGAACGGTGGCCGCGGCGAACGTGGGGGCTCGGCTTGCCGCCGATCTTCGTCCGGTCGGCATCGATCTCGATCTCGCGCCGGTGGTCGACGTGGACAGCAACCCGGCGAATCCGGTGATCGGACCGCGATCGTTCGGCGCGGATCCCGATCAGGTCGCCGCGTGCGGGGCCGCCTTGATCCGTTCCATGCAGTCCGGGGGAATCGCGGCGTGCGCCAAGCATTTCCCCGGTCATGGTGACACCGACCAGGACAGCCATCATGACCTGCCGGTCCTGCGGCATGATTTCGCTCGACTTCGAGACATCGAACTTCCACCTTTCACCGCGGCGATCGAGGCGGGAGTGGCGGCGATCATGACCACGCATGTGGTGTTCGAACATCTTGATCCCGGGGTGCCGGCAACCCTCAGTGCCGCGGTGATCGACGGGATCCTGCGATCCGAGCTCGGGTTCGATGGCGTGGTGATTTCGGATGATCTGGAAATGGCGGCGATCGCGGAACTCCCGGAGATCGACGGCGACCTCGGGGAGGCGGCGGTTCGCTCGATTCTCGCGGGGGTCGACCTGGTGTTGTGCTGCCACGAACCGGCCCGGCAGCATCGAGTCATCGACGCCCTGGCGGGTGCGATCGCCGATGGCCGCATCCCACCNTCCCGGGTTGCCCGGTCACACGCCCGACTTGATCGGCTCTTCCGCGACTTCGTCCGCCCGTGATCGGCGCCCAGCAGATGCCGTGGCCATTAGGCTGGCGTTCATGTCACAGCCGTCGACCTTCTGCCGTCCGATTCTCCGATCGGTTCTTCCGCTTCTCGTCCTCGGTGCGATGGGCGCGGCCGGCGTTCCCTTCTCAGGCCCGGCCGGGCCGGGCATCGAACCCCCGGAGGATGGTCTTCTTGATCGGGTGTTGGCGTCGCCTGAGCCCGCGTCGATCGCCGCATGGCATGAACTGCTCGGTTCGAGGCCGCATGTGGCCGGCACCGAAGGCGACAAGGTCGTCATCGCCGCCATCGCGGGCGGGTTCGAAGGCATGGGCCTGGAAACCGAGACCTGGTGGTTCGAACCGTTGCTCGCCCGTCCGATCTCCGCGAGCCTGACGATCGTCGATGACTCGGCTTCGGAGCNGGAGCCCGGTGAATCCGGCCGTCGTCGTCGGGGCATCATGTCGTTGGCGATCACCGAGCGGGAACTCCTCGAGGATCCCGCGACTCGACATCCGGATCTGGGCTGGGGCTGGAATGCCTATTCGGGCAGCGGCGAGGTGGAAGCCGGAGTGGTGTACGCCAATCGCGGACGGCTCGAGGACTTCGAACGGCTGCGTGAGCTCGGAATCGATTGCACCGGGCGGATCGTTCTGGCGCGTTACGGCGGGAACTACCGAGGCTTCAAGGCCAAGTTCGCGGAGGAGGCCGGCGCGGCCGGACTCGTGATCTTCCTCGATCCTGCGGACAGTGGCGAGGACCGGGGACCGACCTGGCCGAACGGCGGATGGGCCAACGAGACCTGCATTCAACGGGGCTCGATCATGACCCTGCCGTACAAGGGTGATCCGCTGACCCCGTTCCGCGCGGCACGGGGGGATGTGGAGCGTCTTGAGATCGACGCGGTCGGTCTTCCGGAGATCCCCGTGCAGCCGATCGGTTACGCCGCGGCCAATCGGATCATGGCCGCCATGAAGGGACCGACGGTGGATGCCTTCGGCCTCGCCGATTGGAATGGAGGGCTTGATGTCCCGTGTCGCCTTGAGGGCGGGCCGCTGAAACTTCGCCTGGAGGTCGAGCAGGAGCGGGCGATCATGCCGACCGCGAATGTGCTGGGTGTCTTGCGGGGTCAACAGTCTCCGGAGGAACTCGTGATCGTCGGTTGTCACCATGATGCCTGGGGATTCGGGGCGGCGGACCCGCTCGCGGGGATGATCGTCCTCATGGAGACCGCACAGGCCTTTGCCCGGGCCGCGGAGCAGGGTTTTCGTCCTCGTCGGACGGTGGTCTTCGCCGCCTGGGGGGCGGAGGAGTTCGGCATCATCGGTTCCAGCGAGTGGGTCGAGGCGGAGGCGGATCGACTCGGACGAAATGCGGTGGCGTACATCAACCTCGACATGGCGGCGATGGGAACTCGCTTTCGCTCCTCTGCAACGCCGTCGCTCGCTGGTGCGGTGATCCAGGCTGCGGGCCTGGTTTCGCAGCCCGGAGAGGATGGAACGGTGTTGGAGACCTGGTCTGGAAAATCCGGCCAGTCGTCGGTCGGCGATCTGGTCGGTGATCTGGTCGGTGATCTGGGCGGGGGCAGTGATCACGTCGGTTTTCTCTGTCACGTCGGCGTGCCCTGCATCTCGCTGGCGGCCGGAGGAAGTCCGGGGACCGCGTATCACTCGAACTATGACACCCTGGCCTGGTATCGCGCGACCGTCGGCGAGGATTATGCAGGGGCATTGATGTTGTCCCGAATCACCGCGGCGTTGGTCGCGGACCTTGCCGATTCATCGATTCCTCCGATCGATCCTCGGCCGGCGGTGGTGGGCTTGCCCGATCGGCTCGACGCCTATGCGGTATCAATTCAGAACGCAGGATTGACGGCCGACTTCTCCGGTCTCCGGGTCGAGATCGAGCGGGCGAGACTCGCCTGCGAGCAAGCGGCATCCCGGCTCGCTGAAATCAAAACCGACGATCCCGCGGTCTCCCGGAGTCTCATCGCCTTCGATCGCGCCTGGCTCGACGCCGGTGGCCTTCCCGGGCGTCCGTGGTACCGCAACGAATTCGCAGCCAGCGATCGGGACAGTGGCTACGGGGCGGTGGTGCTGCCGGCCCTCGCCGAGGCGATTCGGGATCAGAATCAGGTGGCGCTGGATGAGGCGGTTTCAGACTATCGGACCATGGTTGGCCGGGTCCGAGTGGCTTCAGATCGAATTGCACGCTGAACCNCCACGGAATAACCCGGACCCTGATTTCTTTGAATGAACCTCTTGGGAAGAAATCAAGGTCTCCAGCGGTCTTTGGCGGGGGGGGNGCTATTGTGAAAGAGGTCAGAAGCTCGCTTGCCGAATCGGGGAACCCGGGCGGTGATTGGTGCGTCTGATTGATGTCCGGACGAAGATTCGTCCTCTCTCCTCTGTCCCCTTTGCCAGATCGGAAGCACCGATGTCGATTCGCCGTCGAGTCCTCGCCACTGCCGCCGCCGCCGCTNTCCTCCTGCCGGGTATCGCATCCGCCCAGGAAATGGCCACCCGGCTTGTCACCTCCGGTCTAGTGCGACCAACCTTCGCGACCCATGCCCCTGGTGATGATCAGAGACTGTTCATCGTCGAAAAACTGGGGAAGATCCGGATCCTCGACCTCGAGACGGAAACGCTCAACAGCGATTACTTCCTCGACATCGACTCCCTCGTGACCGGTGGCAGCAGCACCAACGACGAGCGTGGTCTGCTCGGGCTGGCCTTCCACCCCGACTATCAGAACAACGGCTACTTCTATGTCTGCTACACCGCGACCGCGGGCAATGGTGACACCTACATTCGTCGATACAGCCGAGGCGCCGATGCGGACCACGCATCGACCGCCGGCGCGCTGACGATCATGTCCTTCGATCAGCCGTACACCAACCACAACGGTGGCTTCATCAGCTTCGGTCCCAACGATGGCCTCCTCTACATCTTCACGGGTGATGGCGGCTCCGGTGGCGACCCGGGCAATCGCGGGCAGGACATCACCAACCAGCGGCTTGGGAAGATCCTCCGCATCGACGTGGACAACGGAACGCCCTACTCGATTCCCGCGGACAATCCCTTCGTGGGCGTGACCGGCGATGACGAGATCTTCGCCTACGGACTTCGAAACCCCTGGCGATGTGCGTTCGACCGCGAGACGGGTGATCTCTGGATCGCCGACGTCGGCCAGAACGCCCGCGAGGAAGTGAACTTCATTCGTGAAGGCGAAATCTCAGGTCTCAACTTCGGCTGGAAGTGTCGCGAAGGACAGAGCGCCTATTCGAGCTCCTGTGGCTCGAGCGGGCCGTTCTTCGAACCGCAGTACCAGTACCTGCACAACTCCGCGGGCGGCTACTCGATCACGGGCGGCTATCCCTATCGCGGCTGTGCTCTCCCGGACGAGCAGGGAACCTACATCTTCGCGGACTACGGTACGGCCAACTTCTGGTCGGCGACGCCCAACAAGAACGACAGCCTCTCCGTTCAGAGTCGAACCAGTGATCTTCGCTCCTCGACCAGTGGTCTGAACATCAACTCGATCTCGAGTTTCGGCGAGGATGCCAACGGTGAGATGTACGTGCTGTCGCACTCCNGTGGACGGCTCTTCAAGATCATCCCTGCCGACCTTCCCGAGGACTGCGGTCCTCCGCCGAACCCGTACGACCTGAATGGCGACGGCTGCGTGTCGGGTGGGGACATCGGGATCTTCATCACCCAGTGGGGTGCCACGAACAGCTTTGCGGACTTCAACNAAGACGGCATCGTTGACGCCGGGGACCTCGGGTTCCTGATCTCCAACTGGGGTTGCTGAGCAGATCTCGGTTCAGACAATCGAACGAGCCCGGTTCCCAATCAGAACCGGGCTCGTTTTCTTTTTCGGTCTGAGAAAGTTTTACGCTTCGCTCGGATCGGCGATTCAGGTCCATGCCCCGGATCCGGGCGGGTTTTCAGCCTCTAGAATGTTTTGCATGATCACCAGACACCGTTTGAAAAAGACCGCCGGGATCTTCCGATCCGCCTCCGTGGCCTTGATCCTGCTCGTGGGCTGTGGTGAGACTCCAGAGGTCCCTGTCGCATCAGACGGGACGGGGGATGGAACGGCCCGGGTCACGGCGCCCATGGTTCCGCAGGACACCGTCTCGACGCCGTCGGTCGCCATTCAGAGTGGTCGTATCGACACTGTTTCGGCGGGGGGTCCGCTGACCATCGTTCCCGCGCTCCATGACTTCGGTGCGGTATCACCGGGCTCGATCAATGAAGGGTCGTTCGCCATCACCAATGGTGGATCGAAAGCGGTCCGGATTCTGAAGATCACGCCGAGCTGCGTCTGTACCACGCTGAGTGATCTTGAAGGCCGAATGGTGGACGCGGGCGAAACGGTCCGGCTCGAAGCTTCTCTGGATGCGCCATTGCAACCCGGAGAGAAGAGCGCGAAGGTCTTCGTGCAGCTGGAAGGCATGGCTCAGCCATCGATCGTGAAACTCCAGGGAATGGTCACGCTGCCGATTCAGCCGGAGCCGGCCTTCGCCTCGGCGTTGAAGGGAACCGATCAGGGCAGCATCCGACTTCGATCAATCGACGGTCGGCCCTTCCGTGTGGTGGCATCCAACGGGGGGGCACCCGTCTTCGCCGACTTCGACCCCGCGACGGATGAACCCAGGAACGCCTACGAGATTCGCTGGTCGATCCAGGGGATGGCAGCGGGGGCGATTCCGAAGTGGTGGGTCTTCACCACCGACCGAGCCGATTGTCCGATCGTGCCGTGTCGGGTCCGTAACGAAAACACGGGGAGCAAGCGTGATCCCCAACGCTTCGATCGTCGCTGGATCATGCTTGACGACCTGGTCGATCTCGGACGGGTNGCGCCCGATGAGACCCGCGACGTCTCGATTCAACTCGACCACTACAACCCGCGGGGCCGCGGGGTNGTCGACAAGCCCGAGTGGCAAAGCAGCCTCGCGGTTCGCAGCCTCGATCCGGCGGTGGAGGCATCATTGGTTTCCGCCACCCCGGTGGCGGGNGATCAGCTCGATGCGGTGATCCGGATCCGGATCGTGGGTCAGCCCACTTCTCTGCTCAGCACCGGGGTGGAGGTTTCCACCGCNACGGGTGCGGGAACTCTTGACGTGATCGGCGAGGTGTCCAGATGACGGGGGTCACCCCGATCGATGACCGAGACGGCGCAGCCGTGGCGGCCCGTCTTGCCGAGGCGGCGGCGGCGATGCGCGAGGCGACGAATCGTCGCGGTTCCGTATCGATGATCGAAGGATCGGGACGCCTTCTGGTGACCGGTGATCTCCACGACAATCCACAGAATCTTGCCAGGCTGGTGCATCATGCGGCGCTTGACCGAAATCTCGAGGATCACCTCGTGCTTCAAGAGCTCATCCATGGCGATCAGTTGAACGATGGCGTCGACCTGAGCTACCGGATGCTCGTGAAGATCGCGGGGCTCGTCCTCGCTCATCCCACCCGAGTGCATGTCCTGCTGGCCAATCACGAACTTGCTCAGATGGCCGGTCACTCGGTGTCCAAGGGCGGCGGGTGCATGACCACGCAGTTCGATGAAGGTCTCATACGTGTCTTCGGAAACGATTCGGATCTGGTGGCGACGGCGGTGGGCGAGTTCGTACGTGCGATGCCTCTGGCGGCTCGGACCTCCAATGGGGTCCTGTGTGCTCATTCACTGCCCGGTCCGGCGATGATGCCGAACTTCGACCTCGAGATTCTCGATCGAGATCTGGTCGACGCCGACTATGAACCGTTGCGCGGAAGTGCCTGGATGATGGTCTGGGGGCGAGGGCAAGCCGACGTTCAGACGGAGGAGATCGCCAAGGAGTGGGATGTCTCCCTTTTCTGCCTCGGGCATGCGTTCGTGGAAGCAGGGGTGGCGATCGGAGGTCCCCGGACGATTCTGCTGAATTCCGATCACGAGCGCGGAGCGGTGCTGCCTTTGAATCTGTCGGATCCGTCTCCGACGGTTGAATCGGCGATGTTCGCGGCCTTCCCGATCGCTTCCATCGAGCCATCGGTTTGAGCGTCGAACCCGTGATCGAGCGACCGCTGCTCGCCCTCGAACTCTCCCAGAGAGAGGGGGGGGTCGCGTTGCTCGATGCCGATGGAAACACGCACGTCCGAATGGTCGCGGGTGGTCGACGTGATCGTGATGATTTCCTGCCGGCCATCGAATCCGCCTGTATCGCGGCCGGAATCCGGGCTCGGGACCTGCGAAGCGTGGCAGTGGATCTGGGGCCCGGAGGGTTCACCGGCCTTCGCGTATCGATCGCGGCCGCCCAGGCCATCGCAGAGACGGCCGGGGCGACGGTCATCGGTGTCCCGGGTGCCGACGTCGCCGTCGCCTCCACGCTGGGCACCGCAGAATCGGAGCTGGTGGGTGAAGTCGCGGTGATCGCGGCGACTCGCAATGGTTCCGGATGGCTGACTCACTTCAGTCGCAACAGCTCATCGGAGGATTGGCGAATCAAGGGTCTGCCCGGACTCCGGGACTCCCCGACCCACGGCCTGGATGGAGTGCTGGCGGATGATCACTTGATGGACGAGTGGCAGCTGTTCTTCCAAGCGGCCGGGATTCCCGTCATCGAACCTCGGTTCGATCCAGAGGTTCTCGCTCGAATCGCCCTGCGGGCAACGCCGGAATCCTCGCGGGAGGATCTGATCATCGCCTTCGATCCCGCCCGACTCCGGCCGATCTATCCGAGGGTGCCAGAAGCCGTTCGGCTCTGGAAGGAACACCACGGCGCCTGACGGCTGCTGCTTTTCATCGCCCGGTCTGCACGAAGTGGTGCCCCTCCATTCGGAAGCGGCATGACTGCAACACGCACCGGAAAATTCATGACGCTCATGGAGCGATGAGCCCCAACTCGGAGAGTGTGGTGACGTGGCTGGCGGATCTCTGGTTCGCTCGTGCCCGGTTTTGAGGCCGCCCGGATGATTCCCGGACGGGCGCAGATGTTGCAGAACCGTCGGGAATCGGACCGCGAGCCGAGCCTCTTCCGCATCGGCGATGCGGAGGCATCTTCATATGAGAACGAGACTTGACGCCTGCTCCGAGGGGGTGGTGTGGTTGAGACGACCTCTGGCCGGATACGTCATGCGGACGGCTCCGCCACGGAAAACGCCCATCAGGGCCAGTCGCGACGTTCATGAGGCCATCGAACCCACGCGTATCCGCATTGAACCTTCAAGCANTGCCATGAATGGTCGATGCAGTTGGTGGTGGAGCATGACGGTTTCGGTTCCGAGCGACAGANGTTCGTTCCCGCCGACGACCCGAAGCTCGACCGCGAACCGTGAACCGGTGACGAGTCAGGAGCTCGCCAGGGTTTGACGATTCGCAGCGTCACGGCGGAAACGCCGCGACTGCAAGTCGGATGAAGGAGGAGGGTGTCTCGTAGTCACCCGTCCGAACTCTTCCGACGGATGAGCAGAGTCCTGCGTTCGTGGAATGAACGTGGGCGACGAGGCAGGTAGGAGGAGAGAGAACGATGAATTTCGAACCCGATACGCCAGGCATGAAGCAATCTGCAGCTGACTCAATCGAAGGCGTGCGGATCACGATCTTCGCATCCCGACCCGAGACCGTGACGCTGGCCGCGCTGTTCGAAGCCGCGGCCGACTGGGATTGCCGAGCCGCTGCGGACATCAAGGAATTTCGTGGCCGGTTGATCGAGGGGCGTTGTGAAGTCATCGTCCTGCCGGCCGAGGATGTCGATGATGATCTTGCTTCCGATGTGCGAAGACTCCAGCCCAATGCCTCGATCGTGTTCGCCGCACCATCGGCGGGCATTCCGGAGCTCACCCGGGCGATGCGATTCGGTGCCGTCGATTTCCTTCAGGGAAATCTGGGAGCGGAAGAGGTCGAACGTCGACTCGGACGAGCCGCGGAACGTAGCGTGGAACGCAGTCGCCGAGATCAGGCGATGAGACGCATCGCCGAAATCGGCCGTCGAATCGATGAAGATTCCCAGGTCGGTCGTGGCGGTGTCGACGAGATCGTTCATGACGAGCACTTCGAGGATTCCTCCCAGGACTTCAAGGCCGATCAGGTCGCGATGTGCAGCGAATTCAAGACGCTTCTTCGTCAGGAACTCGACGTCGAAGATCTGCTTCGCACGGCCCTCGAATACCTGCTGGTCAAGACCGGTCCGACCAATGCGGCCGTGTTNCTCGCCGGTGGTGACGGGCGATACGGTCTTGGTGCCTATGTCAATTACGAACATGCCCGCCGCACGGTGGAGCCGATGCTCCAGCGACTCTGCGACGAGGCTTGTCCCCGGATCGCCGAAGAAAAGGATCTGCTTCGATTCGAAGGGGTCGAGAAGTTCATGGACGGATGCGAGATCGATCCCGCGGTCGCGGGCGACGTCGAGATGATCGCGGTCCCATGCTGCCACGAGGGGGAGTGTCTCGCCGTCATGTATCTCTTCCGAGGATCGGAAACAAGCTTCACGGATGAAGTCTCCGAAACCATCGATGCGCTCCGCGGCATTCTCGCGGGCCAGCTGGCCACTCTGATTCGCGTGCACAACCGACTCGAAGATTCGTGGCCCGACGAGCCCTCGGATGAAGTCGGAGAGGACTGGGACGATCTCGCGGCCTGAACGAATGGCCACTGGAATCGAGGCGGTCTGAGATCAGTCCCCGGCATCGACCGGGGCGAGACTCACCAGGATGGTTCGGCCGCCGGTGACGCGATCGCCCTCGGAGACGAGAACTTCGGCTCCACTTCGATCAGGCACGATGAGTTCGGTGGTCGAACCGAACTTGATCATGCCGAACCGGGTGCCGCGTCGGAGTCGATCACCCGGCTGGAGCGGACAGACGATTCGACGGGCGATCGCGCCGGAGATCTGTCGGATCCCGATCGGATCGCCCTGGTCGGTTCGAAGCGAGATCAGATTGAATTCATTGACCTTCGCGGACTCCTCTGACCGGGCGTCGAGGTATCGACCCGGGACGTGGAGGATGGATTCGACCGATGCATCGCACGGGGCACGGTTGAGGTGGACGTCAAGCACGCTTAAAAAGATGCGAACCACGATCGCGGGGCCGCCGCCGGTCGCGTCATGGTGTGGCACCCGTTCGATCCGACTGATCCGGCCGTCTGCGGGAGAGACGAGATCATGGGGGGCGTCGGTGTCGGGCTTTCGACCAAGGGGATCGCGAAAGAATCCTGCGACCCCCACCCAGAACAGGCAGAGCGGAATCAAGGCCCACCACCATCCAAAGAGGACGGCGGGGGTGCCGAGGAGAATGAAAACGGCCGTCGCGAATCCCCATTCGCGACGGCCGTAGCTGGTCAGAAGCACGAAGTTTCCGTTCCCAATGGTGAGCGTCCCGCCGTGCGGTCGCCGGAGCGACCGTTCGGAAGGGCCAGCGTCACTCGGAGGCCTTGCCGATGAAGTACCCGAGCAGGCCGAAGATGATCAGTCCGCCGATCAGTCCGCCGAACCAGACCATCAGGTTGCCGGTCATCATCTCGGCGATCGCCGGGAGGGTGTTGTTGTTGCTGACCAGGGTCATCAGTCCGACCAGGCTCAAGGAGCCGACCGCCACGATGCCCATGCCGACGCCCAGGCCGGACCATCCACCTTCGTAGGTCTCGATCATCACGGGAACGGCAGGCATGCCGGCGCTGCCGGACAGTTCTTCCATGCCGTTCGAGGATTCTCCGCCAACGGCTTCGAACAGTCCACTGGCACTGGCCGGCGCACCGCTGTCATCGCTGGAGTAGACCTCNTCGAGNAGTTCNGCTCCNAGNGAGGTGTCNTCGGATTCNCGNGTNAGGTCGAGCAGNCCACTNCCNCTNCCGACGGTNTCNAGGGANAGNTCNTCNTCGAGNAGNTCGTCACCNCTGGGNTCGCCNCCTTCNAAGGCGCTGACCCCGGTNCCCATNCCGCTTCCNGCGAGGAAGCTGTCTTCNNCCGCGGCGGCGGANTCATCGAGNCCGATGTCNCCNCCNAGGTCGAGGTCNAGGCTGTCNTCTCCATCGTCANCNNCGGNGGACAANTCCATNGCCGGNGCGGANCCNCTCAGGCCGAGGGGGTCNGANTCNCCNCTGTCNTCNAGACCGATGNTGAGGTCNCCGAGNTCATCNNNNTCNTCGGTGGCCATCATGTCGATCTGCTCGACGCGGAACATGTCCTGGTCATCCTGTTTGAACGACTGGACTTCACCGCTGGAGGCCATTTCAAGGAGGTCGTCGACCGACTTCCCAAGCTTTTCGGCTGCTTCTTCGGCCGTGTAGAAGATCTTCGCCATGTCTGGGTCCGATTCCGTGTCTGGCGGCGATGCCGCGTGGTGACGGGTATCAAGGGGGCCAAGCCCCGCTGACGCAAGTTCCGAAGGCTACCCCGCGACGGGGGCACCTGCAAGAACCAGATTCGTATCCCACGCCGATCGGATCCCGGTCCACAATGGACTCATGCCTCGATTTGCAAATCAGCCCCCTCCTTCACTCCCGGCTCCGTTCGAGCCCCCCGACGATCTCGGGGTGGACGTGGCCCAGCCAT
The DNA here is from genome assembly GCA_002683195.1 of Phycisphaerae bacterium. Next base: position 30,042 of record NYSW01000012.1, on the reverse strand, counting down.
TGCTCGCCTGGTTCGATCTGGAGGCTCGAGAACTGCCCTGGAGGCACGATCGAACCCCCTGGCGGGCTCTGGTCAGCGAATTGATGCTCCAGCAGACCCAGGTGAGCCGGGTGGCCGAACGCTTCGAGGGATTTCTGAACCGCTTTCCGACCCCCGCAGCGATGGTCGAGGCGGGAGAGGACGAGGTCCTGGCCGCCTGGGAGGGGCTTGGGTATTACCGAAGGGCACGCCTGCTCTTCGCGGCGTCGGTGAGATTGGTGGAGATTCATGGAGGCGTGGTTCCAGACGACCCTGCGGCCTTGTTGGATCTGCCCGGGGTCGGGCGATACACCGCCGGTGCCGTGGCATCGATCGTCTTCGGGCGGCCGGAACCGATCGTCGATGGCAATGTGATCAGGGTGGTCGCAAGGCTCGGAGCCATCGATCGGACGGCGGATGATCCGGAACTCGTCACCACGGCCTGGGAGGCCTCTCGACGACTCGTCGCCTCCACGGATCAACCGGGGCCGTTGAACGAATCCGTGATGGAACTGGGAGCGACGATCTGCACGCCCGCATCACCTCGATGTGATGTCTGCCCTCTTCGCGGCGTCTGCCAGGCTCGGGCTGCCGGCAACGCGGGGGCGGTTCCTCGACCCAAGATCCGTCCGGTCCGGACCGTGGTCCATCTCCACCTGCTTCTCTGTGAGGATGACGGGCGGGTGTTGCTCGAGGCTCGGCCTCGAGGCGGAATCTGGGGAGGCCTCTGGCAACCCCCGGGCCTGGAGACGGAGGACGTGATCCCCGCCGAGGACGTGGCCTCCCGCCTGGGTATTCGGTCGTCGGTTCCGCCGAGCCTCGTCGCGGAGATGAAGCGCCTCCTCACGCATCGAGAGGTGAGAATTCATCTGTATCGCGCTTCACCGACGGCTGGCGGCGCGGTCTCGGAATCCGAGTCGGGGTCACGACGATGGTTCGATCGGGACGAAGCGTCCGGGCTCGGGATGCCGAAGCCGGTTCGGACCCTGATCGATCGGCATGCGATCTGGGCGAACCGGGATCGGGCCGATTGAAGTTCCGGGATCAGCCCGAACCACTCGCGGTGGCGGGTGCCATTTCCCGTTCTTCCTTCTCCTCGCGGCCGCCGGGGTAGGCGATGCGGGAGTGATAGATGGCGCAGAGGCTCTTGATGATGGAGTCTTCGATGACCTGCAGATCTCGGAATGTGAGTTCGCACTCACCGAACTGACCGTCATCCAGTCGTCCGCGTGAAATCTTCCTCACCAACGCCTCGATCCGACTGGGGGTGGGGTCGTTCATCGCCCGGGTGGCGCTTTCGATGCCATCGCAAAGCAGGAGGATCGCGGCTTCGCGGGTGCGCGGCTTCGGCCCCGGATATCGATACGAGAACTCTTCGACCTCTTCGCCCCCGTTGGCGGCACGTTCCTTCGCGGCGTGGAAGAAGTACTCGACCAGCGAAGTCCCATGGTGGCTCTCGATGAAATGTCGGAGCACCTTCGGGAGACCATATTCCTGGGCGAGCTCCAAGCCATCCTTGACGTGACCGATGATCACGAGGAGGCTCATCGCGGGGCTCAGTTTGTCGTGCTTGTTGTCGCCTCCGCCCTGATTCTCGATGAAGTACTCGGGCTTGTTCAGTTTGCCGACATCGTGATAGAGCGCACCGACGTAGACCAGTCGACTGTCGGCATTGATCGCCTCCGCCGCGTTCTCGGCGATCGACGCCACCGCCAGTGAGTGGTTGTAGGTACCGGGTGCTCTGGCCTGAAGTTCGCGGAGGAGCGGTTGGCGGGTGTCTCGGAGTTCCGCGAGGGCGAGGCCGGTGGTGATGTCGAAGAGGCGTTCGATGGTCGGCATCACTCCGAGCATGAGGAAGCCTGCGGCCAGAGCTCCAGCGCCGGCGAGGACGGCGCCGGCGGAGATCTGAAGCAGCGCACCCTCAGCCGCGAGAGGTGTGATGGCGAGGCCTGCGGCCAGGAACACCACCGCGGCGACTCCGCCGGAGATGACGGTCGCCCGAACGAATGCGGAACGATTCGGGATCGATGCAAGAAGCGACGCGAAGCCGGCGCCGGTGGCGAGAATCGCGATGGTCGCGGCCGGGGGCTGACCGGTCGAGACGGTGAGCGCGATGGCAAGCAACACCGAGGCGAAGATGGCGATTCGTCGGTCGTAGGCCAGGGCGAGGGCGATCGAGAGAATCGAGGCCGCGAGGCCGGCCCCGAAGGGAGCCAGCCTTGGAAGCACCACCGCAAAAGCGGTCCCCAGCGCCGTGGCGCCGACAAGGAGGAGCACGACGACCGCGAGTCGGGAGGTGCTCCGAGCAATGCGGGGGTAGAAGATCACGCCGTGGCCGGCCAGCATCAGCACCACCACGGTGGCGAGGAGGAACCAACCCGGTACCTGGCCCCAGCCGGCGGCGAAGCCTCCGTCTGAAAACGCGCGGGCGAGCGCGAGGCGAGCGATCGCGATGTCTTGCGGCCCGATCACCTCTCCCCGGCGATAGATGACTTCGCCGGCGGGATGGTCGACTTCGACCACGGCGATCCGGGCGGCGGCCAGATCGGCGGCCTCATCCGTCGCCGGGGCATCGAAGAGCACGGTGGGCGCAGGAGGCTTGAGAGCTGCGGTCGCGACGATCGCGGCGGGATCGCTCGGGAACCCCGAATCCTTGGCGAGTTGCACGACCGTGGCAAGCACGGTGGTGTTCATCGCGTCTTCGATCAGATCGATGGCGGTGTTGACCTGAACGGCAGACGCGAGGTCGGCCTTGGGCAGGCCGGGGGTGGATGCCGAGCCCGAGGTTTCGCCGGCGGCAGCCCCTCCGTCGGCGGAAGAGGCGTTGGGGTCCGAGGGAATCGGCGCGGTCGCCAGATCGTCATCGGACGGCGGCTTCGGAGGGAGCACGCGGCGGTTCGCGATCGTGGAAAAACGTTGGAATTCGGCAGTTTCGAGGAGCGGCTTCTGAGCCCAAAGGCGGCGGATGAACTCATCCGTCCATTCACGCCATGACGGGGTCGCATCGGGGCCCTCGCTGCCGGCATAACGCTGCAGAATCGAGAGGGATGCGTCGGTCAGTGCGAAACTTTCTCGCAATTCAGGATTGACGTTGTCCAGCACGAGACGGGATCGGACGGCGACGGGGAGGCCGGCGATCTTGGCTCGCAACGTTTCAAGGACGCCGGCATCGGCCTGATAGAGCCTTGGGGCCGCCAGTCGGGCACTGTTCTGCTGCCTCTTGGTTTCCTCCCGATCCTGGATCTTGAAGGAGCGAGGATTGACCAGGCTGTCAGTGGCGACTTCGCCGACCCAGATTCTGGGTTGAGTTCGTCCCCACCCGACGATCGTCGTCAGTAGTACGGCGGTGATCAGGACCGCCACGCCGCCGTAGAGAAACACCGGCTGTCGAACCAGATCTCCGATCGACGGAGATTTTGGGCGCAGCGACGCTGCGATCCGGCTGCGACGGTTGGGGCGAGGCTTGAAGAATCTGCCGAAGACTGAAATGGAGCCGGCTCCGGAGGAGGAGGGGGTCGGGTCGAAAGGGCGTCGGGATTCGACCTTGGGGACGAACCCGCATCGGCAGACACTGTAGTCGCTGGGGGATCGCACTCGTCCGAACTTCGAACGGTCAACTCCCGCTTATCGGTCCGACGGGACGACGATAGACTGCGCCCGTGACCAAGAAATCGACACGCTCGACCGTGGAGCCGATCGAGGTGCCTTTCCAGGCCCCGGGAGGAAATCGATCGATGCGGGGTCTTGAGGCTGGTTCTCGGGCCTGTTGGCAAGGAAGAATGGCTGCCATCGCGATCCTCGCGATGCTGACCGCCGGGTGTTCGTCGAAGCCGCCCCCCGCTCCGGCCGCCGCCAGCAACGAGGTCTTTGGAAGCGGACTCGGCGCCCCGCCCGCTGGCCTTCTGGAAATTGATGATCGATGGGCATCGGTCACGTTGGATGATCAGCAGCGAGCCGAGGTGAGGGCCTCGTTCCGGGATCTCGTCCATGGGCCGATCCCGCCTTTGGAGAAGGCGCCGTACGGAATTCGATTCGAAGACATACCCCGCGCCATGATCAATGCCGCTCCCAAGGTGGAGATGGCGATTCTCAGTCAGGCGTTCCTTCCCGCTGCAGTCACGGTGGTGTTCGAAGATCACATGGGCCGCGAAGCGTCGGCCTCGCTCATCCTGCGAGATCGAGGGCCCCTGGCCTCGGTCGAATATCTGGTGCCCGGGGTGGACGTGGCCCCCGCGAAATCCCGTCTGTTGCTCGATCTCTACCGGCGACTCGCCGAGGAAATCGAGCACGGCCACGGCGACCTGACTCCGAATTCCGCGGCCGAGATCCTGCGGGCTTCCGTTCGGTCGAGGCACGGCCGGATCAAGAGCGGGTCGACGGAGCCGGATCGCTATCGCTACACGCTGCTGATGCTCGACGAACTCGAAGCGGTCATCGAGTTCCGGCGCGAGCCCGGGCCGAAGGTGATTTCCTGGACGGCGACGGCGGGATTCTTCGGCAAGCCCCAAGTCGTGGATGCTCTGGCCGAAGCGGTGATGACCGCCCTGCGGGCATGGGGCCAGGACCTCGAGCCTCGAAGCCCGAACCTCGAGCCGCCCGTACCCGCCGAGCACTGACCGGTTCGATCGGATCAGGATCGAATCAGGATCGGAGTACTGACTCCACCATGCTTGCCGCGGACATCATCGTGTCTTCGGCGAAGGCTGGGGCCTGGATATGGATGCCGACCGGCAACCTTCCGCCTTCCTCCTCGACCATTCCCCCCGGGATGGAGATCCCGGGGATGCCCGCGATGTTGGCATTCACGGTGTAGACGTCGTTGAGATACATCGACACCAGATCGATTCCGGCACCGATCTTGAAGGCCGGGCCGGGAGCCGTGGGGCCGAGGAGCACGTCGCAGGTTTCAAACGCCGCGTCGAATTCCTGCTTGATCAGACGCCTCGCTTGCAACGCTCGCTTGTAGTACGCGTCGTAGTACCCCGCACTCAGCACGTAGGTGCCGAGCATGATCCGGCGTCGAACCTCTTCTCCGAAGCCTTCGGTGCGGGTGCGGGCGTAGAGGTCCTCGAGACCTTCGCCCGGGCGCGGTTCCGCACGGTGGCCGTATCGGATGCCGTCGTAGCGGGAGAGATTGCTGCTGGCTTCGGCGGGGGCGATGACGTAGTAGGTCGAAATTCCGTGGTTGGTCAGCGGAAGATCGACATCCACGATCGTCGCGCCTGCGGTTCGGAGCCGATCGATGGCCTCGTCCAGGGCCGCCGTGACGCCGGGATGATTGTCATCGTTTCGATGTTCTCGCGGAACGCCCACCCGCAGTGAGGTCGGATCCATGCTCTCCGGGGACGAGCAGGGCGTCACCGGCGCATCGGACGTGGTGGAATCGGCGGGGTCATGCCCCGCCATGACTTCATACATCGCCGCGGCATCCCGAACGCTTCGGGTGAGCGGACCGATCTGGTCGAGGCTTGAGCCGAACGCGACGAGGCCGTAGCGAGAGATCCGACCGTAGGTCGGCTTCAAGCCCACGGTGCCGCAGAATGCTGCGGGCTGGCGGATCGATCCGCCGGTGTCGCTCCCGATGGCGGCATCCACGCAGTCGGCGGCGACCGAGGCGGCACTGCCGCCGCTGGATCCGCCGGGAACCCGGTCCAACGCGTGGGGATTGCGTACCGGACCCCAGGCGCAACGCTCGCTGGAGGATCCCATCGCGAACTCGTCCATGTTCGTCTTGCCGACGATCACGGCTCCCGCCGCCCGAAGCCGTTGGACCACGGTCGCATCAAACGGTGAGCGGTAATCGGCGAGCATCTTCGAACTGCAGGTCGTCCGACCTGCGGTGGTGCAGATGTTGTCCTTGACGGCAATGATCGCGCCGGCCAGCGGCCCGGGGTCACGTCCGGCCTGAATCGCCTCGTCGACGCGATCCGCATCGGCCAGGGCGGTCTCGGCAAGTGTCTCGTGGAAGGCGTTCAGATCACCGTTCATCCGGTCGATCGCCTGCAGCGATCGTTCGGTTCGCTCCCGCGCGGAATGACGGCCGCTCTTCACGCCCTCAACGCGGGCGAGGAGGTCGTCGGTGGGGTCCATGATTGGTGCGTGGTGGGTCATGATTCGGCGCTCAGGCGCCACCCTCCCCGAGAACCTTGGGAACGGCGATGAAGTCGCCCTCGGTGGCGGGGGCGAGATCAAGCAGGACGGCGCGGTCGAGCGCCGGCCCCGGTTCGTCTTCAGCCAGGCGATTGACGATCTCATGGGGCCGAGGCATCGGCTCCACCCCTTCGACGTCGAGGGTGGCCAGGGTCGCCACGTGGTCGAGAATGATGGTCAGATCATTCTGGGCGGCCTTGAGGTCCTCGGGGTCGAGAGCCAGGCGGGAAAGGACGGCGACTCGGGCCACATCTTCCAGCGAAGGTGTGTTCCCGGTCTCGGAATTCGAATCGTTGGCGGACATCCCGCGAAGCCTACACCCACGGGACGGGTTCGGAGAAGCCCGGGCAGGTAGGATCTCCGACTCTTCATTCGCTTGATCACCTCGATCGGGAGTCTTGCATGACCGCTGGATTCGACCCCGGATCGCCTATCCGGGAGCCAGAGACTGATTCCAAGGCCGCAGATCCGCCCCCCACGGGGAAAGGATCAGGTCGCCGGTATCCGGTGGTCGCGGTGTTCTTTCGAATCTTTGTGAGTGTGTTGGTGCTGTCCGCCGGGGTGGGGGTGGGGGTGATGCTCACCGTCACGGCCCCGGTGCCCAAGACCGCGGACATGTCCAATCAGGCGACCCCGGTGGTGACGATCAAGACTGGAATCGAGCCGATCGCCCGTCGTTGGCGTGGCTTTGGAACGATGAAGCCCGCGATCAATGCGATGGTGCCCTCCAGGGTGGCATCAACCGTGATCGAAGTGCCGGATCTGCTCGAGGTGGGGGTTCCGGTCGTGGCTGGACAGCTTCTGGTCCGTCTGGACGCCGAGGACTACCAGCGACAGGCCGAGGCTGCCGGCGAGCGGCTGGTCCAGATCGATGCCGAAATCGATCGCCTGGACACGGAATACGCCGCATCGCGGGATCGACTCACGATCGCGGAGCGGGAGGGGGAACTGGCGGCCAGTGATCTTCAGCGGGTCCGGGAAGCGGGTGCCAAGGGCGCTGCTCTGCCGAGGGAGATCGACGCGGCCGAGCAGCAGGTTCTCTCCGTTCGTCGGGGACTGGTCGCCATCCAGGAGCTCATCGACACGTTGCCCGTGAAGCGACGGATTCTTTCGGCCCAGCGAGACCAGTTGGTGAGTGATCAGAGGATCGCCGAATCGCAGGTTGCTCGCTGTGAGATCGTGGCCCCTTTCGACGGCGTCGTCGCGGCGGTGCTGGTCGAGGTCGGCGAACAGGTCGGGCCGGGTTCTCCGGTCGTACGGATCTTCGATCCGTCGAGGATAGAACTGCCGCTTCGGATCCCCGCCTCGGCCCGAGGTCGAGTCGCGGTCGGCGACGAGGTGGTGGTCACGCGAACGGTGGGAAATCGACCGATTGAAGCCGTGGTGACTCGTCTCTCGCCCGAAGATGACGCGGGCAGTCGGACGATGACGGTCTTCGTCGAGCTCGACTCCGCCGATGGCAAGGTGGTCCCCGGACTCTTCGTCCGGGGCGAAGTCGTGGAATCCGATCTGACGCCCCGTTCGGTCGTGCCGCGGCGTTCGGTCGCCAACCAGCGAGTGATGCTCGTGGAAGATGGCCGGATCGCCTTCCAGAAGGTTCGCACGCTGTTCTCGCTGAGTGGCGAGCGAGCATCGACCGGGCTTGCGGATGAGCAGTGGTTGGTACTCGAATCGACGTTGCCGGCCGACGCCGAGGTGGTCGTGGACGGCGCACGTGATCTCAAGGAGGGCGTGTCCGTGACGCCACGGAGTCCCGTGAATCCCGAATCGGCCACGGGAGAGGAATCGGCCTCGTGAGTCTTCCCTCCTTCGGCGCCCGCCAACCGGTTCCGGCCAACCTCCTGATGATGGTCCTGATCATCGGGGGCATCTGGTCCGGAATGACCGTGCGTCGCGAGTTCTTCCCGGAGATCGATCCGGAAGCCGCCCGGGTTGAATTGATCTACCCGGGTGCCACGCCCAAGGAACTCGAAGAGTCGATGGCCCGCAAGGTCGAAGACGCGGTCGGCACCATCGATGAAGTCCGACGAATCGAGACCACGGTCACCGAGGGTGCCGGGGTCATCGTGGTGAAATTCGAGGAGGGCACGGACGTCGCCGAGGGCGTGTCCGACGTGGAACGAGCGATCGAACGGCTTGCTGATCTGCCGGAGGAGGCGGATCGGATACGAGTTCTCGAGTTCGAGCCCAATCTCCCGGTGGTGATCGTCACGCTCTTCGGAGACGTCGACGAACGAGTCTTGAAGCGTGGGTTGCGACGTATCGCCGACGACCTCGATTCCCTGCCCGGTATGGGCGCCCTGCAGATATCGGGTATTCGGGACTACGAGATCCGGGTCGAGGTCGATCCTGAACGGCTGGTGGAATACGGAATCGCGATCACCGAGGTTTCGGCCGCGATTCAAGCCTGGATGCTCGAACTCCCAAGTGGAACCGTGCGGGGTCGAGGCGGAAACATCAGCGTTCGAACCATGGGGGTCGAGGAACGGGCGGATGCCGTCCGCTCGATCGTGGTTCGCGCGCTCCCGACCGGAGAGACGATTCGGGTCCAGGACATCGCTTCGCTCGAAGACGGTTTCGTGGACACACCGGTGGAGGAACGTTTCGTCGGGAGCCCGGCCGCAAGCATCACCATCTACAAGACCGGCCGGCAGGACGCGGTGCAGATCGCCCGCATGGGGTACGCCTACGTCGCCGGCCGAAAGGGGGAGGCCTTCCCCGGGCCCATCTGGTCGTCGTGGTTCGGCGATGCTCGCTGGGAGGCCTACCAGCTCGGGCTGAACTGCTCGGAGCCGCTGCCGGCCGATCTGGTGGTCCACAACGACCTGTCGCGATTCATCCAGGGGAGGCTCGAACTGCTTTCCCGGAATGCCCTGCAAGGAGCGGTGCTCGTCTTCATCGCGTTGCTGCTGGTGTTGAATCTCCGGGTCGCGTTCTGGGTGATGATCGGTCTGTTCACCGCCATCTGCGGAACGCTGCTGGTCATGCAGGCGATCGGCGTCACCCTCAATCTGCTCACCATGTTCGGGCTCCTGGTCACCCTCGGGATGCTGACCGACGATGCGATCGTGGTGGCGGAGAACATCGCGGCTCGAGGTCAACGGGGGGAATCCCCGGTTGAAGCCGCGGTGAAGGGTGGGGAACAGGTCTTCTGGCCGGTGGTCGGCACCGTACTCACCACGATCGTCGCCTTCATGCCGCTGATCTTCCTCCGCGGCAACATGGGGAAACTCCTCGGTGCGCTGCCGATGGTGGTGTTCTGCGCGTTGTTGATCAGTCTTCTCGAATCCATGCTCATCCTGCCATCGCACATGGTCCATGCGCTCCGTGGCATCGCGAACAGCAAAGGGGGCGGGGTCTTCGGGGCGGCAGACCGCTTCGCCGCCTGGCGGGACGCGAACATCGTCGCTCCGCTCATTCGTGGGTACGGGCGACTGGCGGCCCTCAGCGTCCGGTTCCGGTGGATCGCCACCTCGATCGCACTGGCCGTGCTCATCGCCTCGATCGGGATGGTCACCGGAGGTCGAGTCGAATTCGTCTTCCTTCCGGTGGATGACGCGGAGAACGTGGTGGTCGATCTTCGAATGCCCTCGGGCACGGAACTGGAGTCGACCCGTCGGGTCGCTCGCAGAATCGAGGACGCCGCCCGTTCCCAGAGCGAAGTGATCTACACCAGCCTGACGGTGGGGCAGAGTTTCGACGTCAACACCGGGCTTGCGGATCCCGCGTCGACCTCGATCGCGCAGATCTTCTTCGAACTCTCCCCGATCGAAGATCGGGATCGGCCCAGTCCCGAGATCATCGACGCGATTCGAAAGGCGGCGGGAGACCTCTCGGAAGTGGAGCGGGTTTCCTGGCGGGAGATCGACGGAGGGCCCGGCGGGGCTTCGATCACCTTCGAGATCGCGGGCGACGACGTTCCGTCCGTCGACGCGACGGTGGCCGACGTGAAGGATCTGCTGGCCTCCTACGAAGGCGTGTACGACATCGTGGATGATGACGAGCCCGGTCAGCGCGAGCTTCGAATCTCGCTGGTGCCCTCGGCCGCCTCATTGGGGATCGACGTGCGGGAGGTGGCTCGCCAGGTGCGAGGCGCGGTCTATGGAATCGAGGCGCACGTCTTCAGCGCCGACCGCGAGGACATCGACGTCCGAGTGGTCTTCGACGCGAAGACGCGGCGTTCGGTGGGCGACATCGAGGAGATGTGGATCACCACTCGTGACGGCCGCTCGATCCCGCTGGCGGAGATCGCGACTCTGGAAGAAGCGGAAGCGAGTTCCACGATTCGGCGGATCGATCGAAGCCGGGCCGTCACGGTCACCGCCGAGGTGGACGCCTTCATCAGTCCGGAGTCGGTGGTCGCGGCGATGGCCGGGGGGATCGAAGAGATCCGAGACGCACATCCCGGAGTACAACTGAACTCCGGTGGCCGACAACAGGACGTCTACGATGCGTTCAGTTCGCTTCCCGTGGCGATGGGTGCGGCCTGCGTGATGATCTACGTGATCCTCGCCTGGCTGTTCGGCAGCTATCTGCAGCCGTTCGCGGTCATGCTCGCGATTCCGTTCTCCCTGATCGGCGTGGTGTGGGGTCACTGGGTCCTTGGTTTCCAGCTCACGTTCCTGAGTCTGATCGGCGTGGTCGCCCTTGCGGGCGTGGTGGTGAACAACTCGCTGATCCTGGTCGAATTCTTCAATTTGAATCGCCGGGCTGGGATGCTCCTGGAGCCGGCGCTGGTCGAAGCGGGAAAGAGGAGGCTTCGACCCATCGTTCTCACCACCACGACCACGATCCTGGGACTCACGCCGCTCATGCTGGAACCGAGTTTCCAGGCGAGATTCCTCGTGCCGATGGCGATTTCGATCACCTGGGGCCTGGCCAGCGCGACCGTGCTGACCCTGCTGCTCCTCCCCGCGATCCTGGTGATCGTGGACGATTTCGTCGGGGCATTGCATTGGTTGTGGTTCGGCATGGACCGTCCGACCCGGGCCGGTCAGGGGCCGGATTCATCCCCCGACGAAGACCGCTGATTCGAAGCCGGGGCCGGAGATCAGCCGGTGCGGAGTGGATCCGCATCCGTACGACTCAGGTCGAAGACGACGTCGGGGAGTGCCTTTCCAAGTCGCTTGCGAAGGACCTTGAGCCAGCCACGCTCGGTATTGGTGTGTCCGGCCAGGATCACGGCACAGCCGCGACTCGCGGCGGCCAGCACGTCGTGGTGCTTGAGCTCTCCGGTGACGAAGACCGTGCAACCCTGATCGATGGCGTCGTCGATGAGTTCACCGCCGCTTCCGGCACACAGGCCGACGAGCCGGTGGCGCCGACGGGAGCTGGCATCGTGAAACGTGAAACGATCCGAGCCGAGGCCCGACCGCAGACGATCGATGAGTGCCACCGTGGTCGCGCCCGGTTCGAGGTGACCGAGGCGGCCGGTTCCGACCCCGGGAACCGGCTGGGGCTCGAGTCCGTGCACTTCGATCGGTGGTTCTTCGTACGGGTGCACTCGGCGCACTGCGGCCAGCGCGTCATTGAGGCAGGAGGCTCCGCAGACCACTTCCAGGCGGACTTCAGCGACCCGTTCCAGATGTCCGGCGGTTCCCACCACGGGATTCGTTCCTTCGCCGCCACGGAAGGTCGCCGAAATATCGATGGTGGTCGAACATTGGTCGTAGTCGCCGATTCTTCCGCCGCCGGCGGCGGAGATGGCGCATCGAATGGACTCTGCGGCTTCCGGAGGGGTGAAGGTCACGATCTTGAACCGTTCGTTGGGACGAATGCTTCGGGCCGTTCGAATGGCGGTTCCCTTGACCCCGCCCAGTCGCTCGAGCAGCCAGTCGTTCACGCCACCGATCGCGGCATCCGCCGCGGTGTGAGGTGAGTGAACGGCGATTCCGGCCCGCGCCAGGCCAAGCAGTCGCGCGCCGCCGGGATCGGCGTCGGTCAGTGAGGTTCGCGGAGCGAATATCGGGGGGTGGTAGGCGACGATGGCATCAACTTCACGTCGAATCGCTTCATCCGCCACCGCGTCGGTGAGATCGATGCAGAGCATCACCCGGGATACCGGGTCTTCCGAAAGACCCAGGAGGAGTCCGGTGTTGTCCCAGGGTTCCGCGAACTCGGGAGGGGCGATGGCATCGATGGCGGCCACGAGGGCCCCGACATTGGAGATTTCCGGCATAGGCGGGAGCGTATTCGACTCGAACGATCCGGTCCTCGGGAAACCTGTGGTCCGATCAGTCGTCTCGCCGGAACTCTCGTGGCCTTCTTGGTGTTTCCGAGGCGACACGGGGCTTCAGCGTGACTAGTCTCCGATGCGTCGGGAGACGGCATGGTCGGGATGGACCCCGGCCCCCCGACCCGTTCCGCTCGACGCCAGTATGGGAGACTTCGTCTTGAGCCACGCGGAAGAAGAGTCGGCGGACACCAACGATTCCACGACCATCGATCAATCGGTGGACATCTCGCCGAATGCGAAGACGGGGTCCGATCGAGATCGAACCCACTTCGTGCTGGATACCAACGTCCTGCTTCACAATCCGGGCTCGATCTTCAAATTCGCGGAGCACGAGGTGGTGATTCCGCTGACGGTGATCGAGGAGCTCGACGGCTTCAAGAAGAACAACGACGAAACGGGGCGGAACTCCCGGCAGGTCATTCGCGATCTGGACCACCTTCGTTCGAAGGGACGACTCTTCGAGGGGGTGGCCTGGAACGAGAACGGGGGGTCGGTTCGCATTCATCGCTGCGATCGCGAACGGAATTTCTCCCTCGATCTCGACATCGCGGACAACCGGATTCTCGGCGTGGCTCACGAACTCCATGAAGCGGGACTTCGCACGGTCTTCATCTCGAAGGACATCAACGCCCGGGTCAAGTGCGACGCCCTCGACATTCCGGCCGAGGATTTCGAGCATGACCGCGTGGATGCCGACTGGCTCCACGCGGGCTGGATTCAGATGATCGTCCCCGGTGGACTCATCGACGACCTCTACGACGAACGTCAGATCCAGGTCGAACGGCTTGAAGGACATCCCGCGACCACCCCCGATGGTTCGAAGATCGAGAATCCGGCCCTGCTTCCCAATCTGTTCATGATGTTGGTGGATGAAAACGATCCATCCCATACCGGTTTGGCGAGGCTCCTCGCGGATACCGGCCATGTGATTCCCGTGACCGGTCCCCGCAAGCCGGTCCAGGGTGTGATGGCCCGCAACCTTCAGCAGAAGATGGCTTTGGACCTGCTTCTGGACGACGACGTCAAGTTGCTGACCATGATCGGCCCCGCGGGAAGCGGCAAGACACTGCTGGCCCTCGCTTGCGGGCTGCAGAAGGTCATCAAGGAGGAGCGGTACGACAAATTGCTCACCGCTCGTCCGATCATGCCCCTTGGACGGGACATCGGGTACCTCCCCGGTGACAAGGATGAGAAGCTCGCGATGTGGATGCAGCCGATCTTCGACAATCTGGCGTACCTCCTGTCCACGCGAGGCAACCAGTTCAACGATGCGGAGAGTCGGACGGCGGAACAGCGGCTCGACCAGTTGCTGGCGACGGGGCGGGTGGTCCTCGAGCCCATCACCTACATTCGGGGGCGGTCGATCCCCCATCAGTTCATCATCGTGGACGAGGCCCAGAATCTCTCGCCTCACGAAGTCCGCACGATCGTCAGCCGGGTCGGTGAAGGCACCAAGATCGTCCTCTGCGGCGACATCGGGCAGATCGACAGTCCGTACCTCGACTCCTCGAGCAATGGACTGAGCTACGTGATCGAGCGGATGAAGGCTCATCCGATCGCCGGGCATGTCACCCTCGAACGAACCGAACGAAGCGAGTTGGCTTCGATCGCGGCAGAAATTCTCTGACCAGACTTCCCAAGGTTCGTCCGGGGCTGTCAGTTGCTACCCTGCCCCGAACGGGCCGATCGGCCGAACCTCGCTCAACCACCGGAGTCCTTGAACCGTGAGCACGCTGCAATCGAGTAATCCCGCCTTCAGTTCCGCCACCATGGATGGAGCGGACTGGTGGAGCGACAAGACGGCGACCGAGACCGCTTCGATCTCGGGGATCGTGAACAAGACCGGCATTTTCGCGACGATTCTCGCGGCTTCAGGCTGCGGTGGGTACGCCTTGATCGAAGCCCGACCGGGGCTCTTGATGCCCCTCCTGATCGTGAATCTCGTCGTCACCCTCGGCGCGTTCTTCCTGATGCGAGGCAGTGCCCGGATGGCCCGGAATCTCGGGGTCGTCTATTCGATCGCCCAGGGACTTCTGCTCGGCGGCATCGCGATGATGCTGGAGAGAATGCTGGCGGCCCAAGGTATCGCGGTCACCGGCGGTATCGCCCTCCAGGCGTTCGTGGTCACGATCGGGTGTCTGTTCTCCATGCTCTTTCTCTACCGGGCCGGCATTCTCAAGGGTGGCCCGATGTTCCAGCGGGTGCTGATGGTCGCCACCGTCGGGGTCATGGTCGCAGCGCTGCTTTCCTTCGTGCTTTCGTTCTTCGGGGTCGACACGATGCTGTTCAACCTCGGCAACGCGGCCGGTGGTGGAACGCCGGCGCTGATCGGGCTGGGCATGACGGTCTTCCTCCTGGGGCTGGCGTCGCTCTGGCTGATCATCGACTTCCGGCGGGCGGAGGAGCTCGTCGCGTCGGGGGCTCCCAAGGAAGCCGAGTGGTACGTGGCGTTCGGGCTGATCGTGACGATCGCCTGGATCTACTTGGAAGCCCTCAAGCTCATCTTCTACCTCTCGTCGATGATGAATCGCGAGTGAGTCCGGGCTTCGAGGTCTCAGAAGATCGATGAACCGCCGGGATCGCGTCAGACGACGCGGTCCCGGTCCTGGTTTTGGCGGTTCTCGGAATACGAAGACGAGGGGTGGGAGTTCAGGAGCCCATGGCCTGGACCCGGGCGGCCACGTCACCGACTCGGGAGATTCGGACCCCGAAATTCTCTCCCACCTTCACGGCCGTTCCGGCCCCGACCACCTTGTTGTTCACCAGAACGCGGAGTTCGCCGTCGCTGGCCTGCGGGAACTCGATGATGGCCCCGTGGACCAGGTTGACCGCTTCGGCCAGGGCCATGCGGCGTTGCGCGACCTCGACGATCAGCGGGACTTCGAGGGAGAGAATGGAGTTGAGTTCTGCAGTCATTCGGTGCACCACGCCCGAGGAGGCGGATCCTATGGGTGATCGGCGATCACCTTGCTTGTGTCATCGGCTCACGGGCCTCCGGAGATCCAGAGTCGGCC
This sequence comes from Phycisphaerae bacterium, assembly GCA_002683195.1. The sequence continues at coordinate 14,625 of NYSW01000012.1, read as the reverse complement.
GAACGGTTGGGGTCACGGCCCCGACTTTTTATTTTCGGGCCCCGGGGGAGGATCCCCGGAACGTCGGACCTGCTCGGAAGTCCGGCGGAATTCCCCGCCTCCCAGCCGCCGGATGGCTCAAGATCGCGGTATCGGGCCGTAAAAAATCGGAAAATCCGAGCCAGCGGCCAGAACATCAGCTCTGGCCAGTTGGTTTCGGATCGGATCGGGGATGTGGTGGGCTTCAGGGCCAGCCGCGAATCAGGGGGTGACTCGAGTCGGGGCCTGGTTCAGTCGCCGCGGTAGCGACCGAAGATCAGGCTGACATTGTGGCCGCCGAAACCAAAGGAGTTGTTGATCGCGTAGTCGAGCGACCTTTCCTTTGCTTCGTTGGCCACGAAGTCCAGCTTGAAGTCTTCGTCCGGAGCATCCAGATTGATGGTGGGGGGCAGGATGCCCGTCTGGAGGGCTCTGATGACCGCGATGCTCTCGATGCCGCCGGCCGCGCCCAGGGCGTGTCCGGTCATCGATTTGGTGCTGCTCATGGCGAGGGTGTTGGCGTGCTCGCCGAAGACCGCCTTGACCGCGTTGACTTCCGCGGCGTCACCAAGCGGCGTGGAAGTGCCGTGGGCGTTGATGTAGCCGATCTGGTCCGGCGCGAGTTCCGCATCCCGAAGTGCCCAGGTCATGGCGTTGCGGGCACCGAGTCCGGTTTCGTCCGGAGCGGCGATGTGGTGGGCGTCACCACTGGATGCATAGCCCACCATTTCCGCCAGGATGTTGGCGCCCCGAGCCTTGGCGTGTTCGAGATCCTCGAGCACCACGACCGCCGCGCCCTCGGCCAGCACGAATCCGTCCCGATCCCGATCAAAGGGGCGAGAGGCTTGCTGGGGAGCATCATTTCGGGTCGAGAGGGCCTTCATGGTGGAGAAGGCACCGATGCAGAGCGAGCTGACCGCGGCTTCCGTTCCACCGGCGAGCATGACGTCGGCATCACCTCGCTGGATCATCTGGAACGCCGCTCCAATGGAGTGGCCACCGGTGGCGCACGCCGTGGCGGTCGCGATGTTGGCTCCCTGAAGCTTGTGCCGGATCGACACATTGCCGGCACACGCATTGACCATCAACTTGGGGACGGTGAACGGATTGATCTTCCGCGGCCCCGTTCGGAGCAGCTTTTCGTAGCCCTGTTCGATGGTGATGATTCCACCGATTCCCGAGCCGATCGCCACGCCTCGGCGGCCATGGTCGCCGGTGGTGAAATCAATGCCCGAGTCGATCGCTGCTTCTTCGGCGGCCACCAGACCGAGCAAGCATGCTCGATCCATTCGCTTGGCCTCTCGGTGATCGACGCAGTGGGACGGGTCGAAATCCGAGATTTCGCCGGCGAACCGCACCGTCCACTCGTCGTTCTGTTCGAACGCCGTGATGGGGCCGACGCCCGAGCGTCCGGACACCATTCCATCCCAAGTGGTGGCGGCGTCTTTGCCAAGGTCGGTAATGGCGCCGAGTCCGGTGATCACGACGCGGCGGAGGGTGATGGTTCGCATGGGCTACAGGGGATCCACCCCGCTTGAGGCGAGGTTTCAATCGAAGATCCGGCGGCGACCCGAGGTCGCCGCCGATCTTCATCAGCTCTTGTTGAGGTTGGCCTTGATGAATTCGATCGCTTCGCCGACCGTCTGGATCTTCTCGGCGTTTTCGTCGGGAATGGACGTGTCGAACTCATCCTCGAACTCCATGACCAACTCGACAGTGTCAAGACTGTCGGCGTTCAAGTCGTTCGTGAAGCTGGTGGTCCGGCTGATTTCGGCGCGATCAACGCCCATCTGCTCGGCCACGATGTCGATCACCTTGGTTTCGATCTCGGCTTCGGTCACGGTTCGGTCTCCTGGCGCCCTCGCCTTTGAAGGTCGCGAGCGTGAAATATACATGGGATGCAAGGGGAGCGGGGCCCCCCAGACGTGTCACCCCGGCCTCGGCCTCATTACGAGGTCGGGACTGAGGTCCAATCAGATCAGATTACGAGGCCCCCGTCCACCACCAGGACCTGCCCGGTGATGTAGCCGGCTGACTCGGAAGCCAGATAGCCGACGGCGGATGAGATGTCTTCCGGCTCTCCCAGGCGGCGGACGGAGATTCGCTTGGACATCTCTGCTTCGTGTCCGGCCACGATGCCTTCGGTCATATCGGTTCGAATGAAGCCCGGAGCGACCACGTTCGCCGTCACGCCCTTGGCTCCAAGTTCCTTCGCAATCGACTTCGTAAAGCCGATCAGGCCCGCTTTGGCGGCCGCATAGTTCGCTTGGCCGGCATTGCCAGCGATTCCGCTCACCGAGCCGACGTTGATGATTCGTCCAAATCGGCCCTTCATCATGGGCCTGGCTGCAGCGCGGCAGGCGGTGAAGATCGAGCGGAGGTTCACGGAGATGACCTGGTCGAAATCTTCGTCGGACATCCTCAGGATCAGGCCATCCCGGGTGATTCCGGCGTTGTTGACCAGGACATCGAGGCGTCCGTGGGTCTCTGAAATCTCCTCGACCAGTTCCCCCAGAGCGTTGCCGTCGCCGACGTCACAAGTTTTGAATTCCGCCGAACCACCGGCGTCTGTGATCTCTTCAACGAGTGACGCGAGCGGTTCAGCCGAGCGGGCCACGGCCATGACGTGATGTCCGTCGGCGGCGAGGCGGGTCGCGATGGCTCGTCCGATGCCACGGCTGGCGCCGGTGACGATGGCAAAACGATGGTCGATGAGAAAGCTCCACTTGCTGGCCGGAGAGACGACTCCGGTGGGGGGCGGAATTGTACAGAGTGCGTGGCGGTCCGTTGGGGTTCGGACAGGTCATCCTCGTCGTGAACCGGTGGAATCCCGCTTGTTTGGGTCCGTGGGGGATTGTTGTCAGCGCAAAGTAGGAAAAACGCCCCCGATCATGCGGATGATCGGGGGCGTTGAATCACAATTCTTGGCGTTCGAGTCAGCGACCGATCGGGCCGCCCGGCCCTTGAGGGTTCGGATCGACGGGAGGGCCGGTAGGCCTCTTCCGTCCGGGAGCACCGCCACCGGGACCGATGGGGGCGTTTCCTCGGGGAGAACCCGTGGTCGAGTCTTCGCTGAGATCGGTGGTCGAGAATTCGACGATTTCATCCGGCTCTTCGGCCCGAGCGAGTTCCTGAGCGAGAACGGCCATCCAGGCGGCGATCCAATCGTCGCCGCTCAATCGCTCGAAGATGTTCGGAGGCGAGGGCAGGGCGTCGAAGGTGGCACCATCCCCGGCAGGGTCACCGTTCACTTCGAAGGACCAGAGCTGGGCTTCGAAGTCGCCGTTGGCCATCATGAACACCGCGAGGGCGCAGTCGTTGCCCATCAGGTCCTGGCCGGTCTGGACCTTCACGGCCATGATGTCGGTGGTGGCGGCCTCGAAGCTGCCCGAATCGACCATCCGTTCGAGCAGGAGCGCGTCGGCTCCGCTCATGAGACCGTCGAGCCGAGAGGCATCTCCGCGGGCGAAACCGTCGAAGAATCGAAGAACGGCGATCCGCTGATCGGTGGTGTCGGGCGCCTCATCCTCGGGGAGTGAAACGCGGGGGTCGATCTGCAGTCGCTGCATCAGCGAGTCGATCGACTCGGCTTTCGGCGGTGCCGGGGGCGGCGGGGGCGGGGGAGCCTTCCGCGGAGCGGGGGCCTGGGCGACGACCTCTTCTTCCTGGCCGCAGCCCGAGGCGAAGGCGATGGAGCCTCCGACCGCAAGGCAGGCAAGGCCCCGGAAAACGAGATCACGAGACGGGCGAGGAATCCGGTTGGTCATGGCTGGTGACCTCCACGGTCTTGTCGATTCGGCGATAAAGGCCCTTGAGCACCTTGCCCGGGGCCAGTTCATGGACGGAAGGACGGTCTTCTTCCGGGAGCTCGCTCAGGGTGGCGGCGAGCGCGGAACAGTCCTCAGCCCATCGTACCGGGCTGGTGAGCTGTTCGATCAACCTCTGCTTCAGAAGTTGCGGATTGTTTGGTTCGTGGGGCTTTCCGGTCACATTGGAATAGACCACCGTGTTCAAAGGCTGGAATTCGACCTCTTCCAAGGCTTTGGCCATTCCTTCCGCCGCAGGGGCCATCAGGGGGCTGTGGAAGGCTCCGGCGACCGAAAGCCGGCTCGCGCGGACCCCGACGTCGGCGGCCGCCTCGGCCGCTCGGTCACAGGCTGAAGCACTCCCGGAGATCACGATCTGGCCTCGGGCATTGAAGTTCGCCGGGACCAGGACGTCGTCTCCTCGGGCCAGGTCGCAGACCTGGTCGGCCTGGGCCTCATCCGCCCCGACCAAGGCGACCATGCCGCCCTGGGATGCCTCGGCCGCCTCCTGCATCAATCGGCCGCGAGTGGCGACGAGCCGCAACCCATCCTTGAAGCCGAAGGCACCAGCGAGATGGAGGGCGGTGTATTCACCGAGGGAGAGCCCCAGCGTGGCTTCGACCTCGGCCCCGCCCCATCCGTCCAGCAGGCCCTGGTAGGACGCGACCGCGGCGGTGAAAAGGGCCGGCTGGCTCACGTCAGTGCGGTTCAGAATTTCCGCAGGGCCGTTGAAGCAGAGATTCGTGAGCGTTCCGAGATCCCCGAGGTCGACGACTTCGTCGGCGGCCGCGAAGGTCTGAGCGGATGCGGTGTGGGCATCGATCCAGGATCGGCCCATGCCCACGCTCTGAGCACCCTGGCCAGGGCAGAGAATGACGACTCGAGGCTTCTGCATGAACTGAGATTCCCGGAGGTGATGGAGGTTGAGAGGTGTCTCGCGAATCGGGGGCCGAGCTGGTCCCTCCGTGGCCGCGATTCAGCCGCTCAGGAACGGACTACCAGTTCCAGACGGAGCTCGACCAGGTCATGCCGCCGCCGAAGGCCACCATGAGCATCGGCTTGGACTCGTCGACCAGCTTCTTCTTTCTGACTTCATCGAGACAGAGGCCGACCGAGCCCGCGGAAGTGTTGCCGTACTCGTTGATGTTGATGTAGACGCGATCTTCGGGAAGTCCGAGTTTTTCGACCGCGCTTTCGATGATCCGGAGGTTGGACTGGTGGCAGATGTACATCCCCACGTCGTCCGGTTCGAGTCCGGTCGCCTCGAGGGCGGACGAGATCGCCCGCTGGAACTTGGTGACCGCGAACTTGTAGACCTCGCGGCCGTTCATCCGCAGGCAACCGAGTCGAATTCCCTCTTCGGTATCGTTTTCCGCGATGTCGCCGGACTTGCGAGGGATGTAGAGCGCTCCCCAGCCGCGGCCGTCGGCGTGCATGGTCTGGTGGATCGAGCCTCGGTTCGGATCATCGACTGCTTCGAGAATCGCCGCTCCGGCGGCATCGCCGAAGAGGATCGAGCAGGATCGATCGTCGTAGTCCATCAGTGACGTCATGTGATCGACGCCGAGCACCGCGACGCGGTTGGCTCGGCCGACCCGGATCAGCGACTCGCCGAGGTTCATCGAGTACATGAAGCCGCAGCACGCGGCGGAGACATCGAAGGCGCCTGCGGGCGTGGCGCCGCAGGCTGCCGTGAGTCGGGCCGCCGTCGAGGGGCAGGTCATTTCGGATGTGACCGTGCCGACGATGATCATGTCGATGGTCGACGGGTCGATGCCCGCGTCTTCGATGGCTCGTTCGAGGGCCTTGTTGGCCATCGAAAAGGTGCCCTCGCTGTTGGGCTCGCAGATGTGCCGGCGATGGATTCCCGTCCTCTGGACGATCCATTCATCGCTGGTGTCGACCATCTTCGACAGATCCTCGTTGCTGAGGATGGCGTCCGGAGTGAATGAGCCAGTGCCCGCGATGCGAACACCACGGGGAGCCGGAAGTTGAGGGATCTTCATGAGGAGCGGACTTCTTCGGTGGATACTTCGCGAACGGTCTGTCCGACGTCTGCGAGCGCCGTGGTGATGGCGTCATTCACTCCGCTGAGCACGAACTCACGACCTCGCACGATGGCGTTCGAAATCGTTCGTCCCACGGCCGAGCCGTGGGCGATCATGCAGACGCCGTTCACGCCCAGCAGCGGTGCTCCGCCGTATTCGTGGTAGTCGTGCTTGGCGTAGAGACTCTTCACCACGGGTTCGAATCGCATCGCGAGTTCGGGGTCGATTTCAAAGACTTCGGCGGCGATCGCCTTGAAAATGCCGGCGGAAAGCCCTTCCGCGAGCTTGATCATGACGTTCCCGACCACGCCATCGGTGACCACGACGTCGGCTTCGCCGTCGAAGACGCCGCGGCCCTCGACGTAACCGATGAAATTGGTGCTTTCGGCGTCCCGGAGCATGTCGCGGGCGAACTTCATTTCGGAAGTGCCCTTGGCTTCTTCGTTGCCGACGTTCATCAGGCCCACCCGCGGGTTGGCGACTCCGAGGATGCGTTCCGCGTAGATCGACCCCATCACGCCGTATTGGGCCAGGTGATGAGGCTTGGGTTCGATGTTCGCACCCACGTCCAGCAGCACGATCGGGCCACTGAAGGTCGGCACCGTCACGGCGATTCCAGGTCGGTGAACGTGACGAAGTCGACGCATGTACATCTGGGCGGCAGTGACGCAGGCCCCGGTGTTGCCAGCGGAAATCCAGCAGTCGACTCGATCTTCGCCGGCTTTGGGGCCGCCCAGTCGAGAGAGTCGGGTGATGGAACTGTCGGGCTTGCCGCGGACGGCTTCGACCGGAGAGTCCTCCATCTCGATCACTTCGGTGCAGGGCAGAATGGTGAGGCGCGGATCTTCGATGCCGCGTTCGGCCATTGCTTCGCTGATGACTTCGGGATCACCTGCGAGCACGAGGGAATCTTCTTCGCCGATCCGTGAAAGAGCGTCGAAGGATCCCTTCAAGATTTCGTGGGGGGCGTTGTCGCCTCCTGAAACGTCCACACCGATGCGCATGGGAGGAGGGTACCCGCGGAGGAAGTTCAGCGTCGTTTGATGGTCTCGTGAATCGAGGATCACCGAACGGCTGGATGTATCGTCGCCGGTCGAAAGCCGGGGTTCGGACCGAAGTCCGGGAATCCCGACTGACGTTTGGAAACGGGTGAAATCAGGCTTCGGGGCGGGTCGGCTTCACTTGAAGACCGGGCCGAACGTAACCACATTCGCGGCAGGCGTTGTGCGGCCGACGAGCGCTCCCACAGTTGGGGCACAGCGTGGTGTGGGTCTTCGAGATCGCATCGTGCGACCGGCGACGCCGGGTGCGTCCGGGAGACTGGCGGAAGGCGGGGACTGACATCGGAGTATCCGGTGAAGAAGGCCTGGAAACGCCCGGGGGCGTCGTGGCGGCCTCGGTCGCTCGACCGGGGCCAGAACCGAGTAAGTTACGGATCCCGTCTCCCACTGTCAAGGAATCGCGGGAAAGAGAAAGGACTCTCAATGACGTTCACGCTCCACACGGATGGTGGAAGCGCTCCCAACCCCGGACCAGGGGGGTGGGCCTTCGTGCTCGACGATGGCCAATCCCAGACCGAGCAGTTCGGTGGAGAGCGGGAATCAACCAATAATCGCATGGAACTGACCGCGGTGATTCGTGGTTTCGAGGCGGCTCTTGATGCTGAAAAGGGCGATCGGCCCGTCCTCGAGCTTGTCGCGGACAGCCAGTACGTCCTCAAGGGATTGACGGAGTGGATGCCGGGCTGGAAGTCCAATAACTGGACCCGGAAGGTTGCTGGAAGCCGCAAGCCCGTCTTGAACGTCGATCTCTGGAAGCAGTTGGACGAACTGAAGGCTCGAATCGACCTCACCGTCACATGGGTGCGGGGCCATACCGGACACGCCGGCAACGAACGATGTGATGCTCTGGTCAAGGATGGCATCCGATCGGTGGGCGGTCGGGTGGGTTGATGACGGATTGATCGGATCCGGGCTTGTCAGACGGGCAGGGGTCGAGTAGCCTCCTCGATTCTCCGCTTTAGGCTCCGTCCTGCGCAGATTGAGACCCCCGAATGCCGACTATCAACCAGCTCGTTCGTAATCCCCGCCGCCACCAGCCGACCAAGTCCAAGGTCCGCGACCTTGATGCCTGCCCTCAGCGGCGTGGTGTCTGTTTGCAGGTTCGCACCGTGACTCCGAAGAAGCCGAACTCGGCCCTTCGAAAGGTCTGCCGTGTGCGGCTCTCCAACGGCAAGGAAGTCACCGCCTACATCGGCGGCGAAGGCCACAACCTCCAGGAGCACTCCATCGTGCTCGTCCGTGGTGGTCGTGTCCGTGACCTTCCTGGTGTCCGCTACCACGTCGTCCGCGGCTCGCTTGACTGCCTCGGCGTCGACGGCCGAATGCAGGGCCGTTCGAAGTACGGCGTGAAGCGTGCCAAGGCCGGCGGCAAGAAGAAGTGATCCACTGCCGGGACGCCTCGTCTCGGCCGTGAGGAAGATGAATCAAACGTTCGACGGAGTCGGCGAAGGTCGCTGCGCTCCAAGAACCAGAATCCACGGCAAGTAATCGCGGTCTTCAGACCCCGGGAATCTCCAAGTCCCGATCGCGATGAACGAGGCGTCCTCCGAATGGAGGGCGCGGACGAGCCCGAAGGAGTTCAACATGGCCGGTCGAATCACCAAAGCAGAGCAGCAGCTCAAGCCCGATCCTCAGTTCGGGGACCTCGTGCTCTCCCGCTTCATCAACTCCATGATGAAGGGTGGCAACAAGGCCACCGCAACCAGAATCGTCTACGCCGCATTCGGCGAGATCCAGACTCGTCTCGACGACGGCAAGGCCCCTGACCTTCCCGAGTCGGCGATCGAAGTCTTCCACCTGGCCCTGGACAACGTCCGGCCTGCCGTGGAAGTCCGCTCCAAGCGAGTCGGTGGTGCGAACTATCAGGTTCCGATGCAGTTGAACCGTCGGCGTCAGCAGTCGCTGACCTTCCGTTGGATCATCACCTCCGCCCGCGAAGAGCGTGGCAAGCCGATCCACATGCGACTCGCCAAGGAACTCTGGGACGCTGCCCACAACGAAGGCAAGGCCGTCACCACCCGCGAGAACACCCACCGCATGGCCGAGGCCAACCGCGCGTTCGCCCACTTCGGTCGGGGTCGCTGATCCGGTCTGCATCCAGAAGATGATCATTCAACGGGCCGCTCCTTCGGGGCGGCCCGTTTTCTTCTGGCCGGATGCTGTTCTTCAGGCTCGAAAGTCAGCGGTTCGGATCTGGATCTCGAGGGTCTCGAGATCCTCGCCCCCGTTTCGTTCGAGACGTCTTCGTCTTCCCAGCACCAGGGTTGGTGGCGCCAGGGCGGCTTCCAAGCGTCTTCTTCGGATCGCCCGACCTTCCTGGCTTGCGGGGTGAGGGGCTCTGGGGCCGTCCAGGGCCTCGTTTCCACCGTCGAGTACCACGAAGTGGGGGCGTCGCCCGTGAGCATGGGCGATGGAGATGATTCCGGAATCCGTACCCGGCGAGGTTTCCCGCCATTGATCGCGTCGCAACGCCTTGCGAATCGCGGCCACTGATTCTCCGGAAGTGACCAGGCTGATTCTCAGGAAGCGGTGGGTGACCTCCGCCTCGTCGAGCCGAACTTCGGCGCAGGTGGCCGCCCCGGTCACGATGCCGCCATGAGGAACGATGTCTCCGATGGCGGAGAGGATCTCCGTGACCCGGTTCTGGACCAGGTTCACGGCCTCTCTTCGGCGGCGTTCGCTGAGATTTTCCCCCCATGCAGGACGAGTGGCCTCCGCCCGGCTAGGCTCCGCCGACACATCGCGATTTTCGGATCGTGTTTCTTCCATGCTCACTGAACCGCTCCATGCGGGGAGATTTCCCATGAACCGTACCCTCCTGACCGGCCTTGCGGCTGCAGGTCTTGGTGTCCTTCTTGGAACCACAGTTCTGGATGCTCGGGCCTCCACCGATGTTTCCGCCGTGATCGATGCCGCTCGGTCGGCGATCGCGGTCTCCGCCACGGCGCACTGCGAGGTGCCTTGTGGCATCTATGACGATCACGCGGAAATCCAACGCATGCGCCTCGATGCGATGACCATGCAGAAGGCATCGGCTCAGATCACCTTGCTCGCCGAAGAGGTCGACGCCGAGCACCTCAACACGATCGCCCGCTGGGCGATGGTCAAGGAAGAGCACGGACGCAAACTGCAGCATGCCGTGGCGTGGTATTTCCTGACCCAGCGGGTCAAGGCTCCGAAGGGCGAGGTCGATGTCGCCACTCGGGAGGCCTATCACCAGAAGCTCGCCGCCTTCCATCGGATCTCCGTCGCGGCGATGAATTCGGCTCAGAGTCTCGATCCCGCAGCCACGGCGGAGCTTCTGGCCGCGATCGACGTGGTCGCTCCGTGGTATCCGGCCGGCTCATGAACGGATCGTCCACAACCGATCGCCATCATCGGCAGCGATTGCTGCCGGTGATCGGCGACGACGGACAGCGATCGCTCGCCGCATCGACGGTCCTGGTGGCGGGCTGTGGAGCGCTGGGAACCGTGGCCGCCGATCTGCTTTGTCGCGCCGGTGTGGGAACGCTGGTGCTGGTGGATCGTGACGTGGTCGAGTTGACGAATCTTCAGCGACAGACCTTGTACACCGAGCGTGATGCGGCGCGATCGACCCCCAAGGCGGAAGCCGCCCGGCTTCGTCTCGGCCAGGTCGACGAGAACATCAGGCTCCGAGCCTTCGTTGAAGACATCGCGCCGGACACCGTGGAGGAATTGGCCGATGGCTGCGATCTTCTGCTCGACGGGCTCGATAATTTCGAGACCCGCTATCTCTTGAACGATCTCGCGGTGAAACGTGGTCTCCCCTATCTCTACGGCGGCGCGATCGGTACCGGGGGAATGACGATGCCGGTGTTGCCTCGAAGCGGACCGGGCGTGAATGCCCGCATCCGCTGGACTTCGGATCAATCCACCCCGTGTCTGCGATGCCTGTTCCCCGATCCGCCCCCGCCGGGAGTGATGCCAACCTGCGACACCGCCGGCGTCCTCGGCTCCATCACCGCGACCATTGCCGCACGGCTGGCGACCGAAGCGATCAAGGTTCTGGTCGGTGACCTCGAGTCGGTGGATCGGACTCTTCGCCGGGATGATCTCTGGAAGAACCAGCATCATGCGTTGTCGATCGACGACGCGTTCGACCGCGAGTGTGGCTGCTGTGTTCACCGGAGGTTTGAATTCCTCGAGGCCACGGGACCGACCACGCGAATGTTGTGTGGACGAAATGCGGTTCAGATTCGGAGTGCTCCGGGATCGGAGGAGGTCGACCTGGCGGCGCTCCAGTCCCGGCTTGCGGCCCGCGGCCGTTTCGAACTGCAGGCAGGAATGCTCCGGGGGGTCCTCGCGGATGAGGTCTCACCCACCGGAGATCCGGTGGCGATCTCAGTCTTCCCCGACGGCCGGATCATCGTGGAGGGTGATACCGACACCGCCTGGGCTCGTGGGGTCCACGCCCGAATTCTGGGGCACTGAACCCCGGAATCGGAATCTCGGCGTGACCATTGGAATGCGGGTGCGTACCATTGGAGCTTCGCGCTCGCGAAATCACTCATGGCCTTTATTTGGAAGCAAAGATGTCGACCAGCACTGATTCTCTGTTCATCTCCAGCATCGCCCCCGCCGCCCAGATGAGTCTGGGCTACGCCCTCCTGCTCGCCACCGACATTCCGGAAGATCGTTGGGCGGATTCGGTCGTCACCGGCATGAATCATCCGGCTTTCCTGTACGGGCACCTCGGGAGTTATTCCAATCGAATCCTCGCGGGTTTCCTTGGCCGCGAAGACCTGGTCACCGAGCTTCCCTACGACGGCGAGTTGGTGAAGGCTGGCGCCGAATGCCTCGACGACCCTTCCCTCTACCCGGGCAGGGACGTGGTTCTTCCGTACTTCCAGCAAGGCTACGAGACCGTGATCGGTGTCCTGCCCGAGATTTCTCCGGACGTTCTCGCCGCGGAAAACCCGGCGGAAGGTCGATTCCGCGAAATGCTGCCCACGGTTGGCGCTGCCGTGAACTTCATGCTCAACAACCATGTCATGATGCATGCGGGTCAGATCAGTCACTGGAGACGGGCCATCGGGCTCGGTCCGGTCATGTGATTCACGAGCCGTCGGGATTCGCCGGCGGTGAAAGCTCTTTCTTCATCGAGATTCTGCAACATGTGCATTTCAGATCCGAGGCTGCTCACCACGGCCGGCCGTCATGCGGGAATTCTGCTGATCCTGATCCTGGTGTCAGTGATCTCCGCTCGTGCCACCGCCCAGGGAACCAACGGAATGGTTCCCGATCCGATGGGCATTCGCGAGGCGACCGAGTTGATCTCGCGTCACGTGGACCTCGGCCCCGAAGAGCGGCTGGCGATCGAGAAGGCTCATGATCGATATCTGGAAGCGTTTGAATCGCTTCGAGATGATGAAATCGAGGCGTTTCTCCGAATGAACATGGAAGTGGAAGCGGCTTCGGTGGGTTCCATGCCGTCGGCGCCGGTCCTTGCCAGATTCTTCCGAGCGTGGAACGATGTGGTGGAGCGGGTGGGGGTGATCGACGATCGATTCTTCGATGATCTTCTGCCGGCCTTTGACGATTCCAATGGTGATGGGATTCAAAGAGCTCGCCGAGTCAGGGATCGTCTGCGGTACGGCTCGTCGGTTGGAGGATTCAATTCGAATCGCTTCGCCGACGTCGATCAGTGTTTCTGGGAGTCGGATCCGACCGAGGCGGAGATCGAGGCGGTCGACGAAATTCTCCGGGGCTACGAGTCCGCGATGCCTCGGCTGACCGAGGGCGTCGCGGAAGCATCGGTTGGAATGATGATGTTGCTCGTCGAGGAAATCACCGCTCGTGGGTTCGGAGAATTGTCGGAAGAGGATATGAGTGATCCGGCGAAGATGGAGGCGTTCATGGCCGCGTTTGGAGATGCGATGACGGTCGCATCGGAACCGCTCGTCGAAGCCATGGTCGGTTTCAACGACCGCCGACTTCGCGGAGCGCGGCAGCTCGGGTCGCTCCTTGATGCCGACCGATGGTGGGAGATCAAACGGCGATGGCTGTCCGCCATCCTGCCATTCTTTCAGAGCGTGAGTCGGGAGAAATCATCGGACCGGGTACCGGAGTTCGCCGAGGAGGTCGCGAAGGCGCTCACGCCGGATTCGCCGACCTCGGTTTCAGTCACGGCGATTTTGAATGGGTGGTACGACAAGGATGATCGAATCACCGACGAGCTGATCGAGGCTGGCATGGGCGACCAGATGGGGCGCCTCGGGGCCGTGATATTCATGGCGGAAGAGAATGGCTCGCTCACCGGGGAGATCATGGAACGCCGTTCCCGAAGCAGCGAATCGGCGGTCGGTGCTTTGCTCGCGCTTCTGCCCGACGAGGCGGCGAGAGCCGCGGTGAGGAAGAACATCTCGAAGCGTCCGTATTCCATCATGCAATCCGGTGAAATCCTGCCGATCATCACTTCGAGCGAGACCGCGACACCGACGAAGTGGGAGAGCGATGCCCGAGTCGCTCGAAGCGTCTCCCACGTCCCGGCGCCGATCTCTCTGGAGGACATGGACCTGTTCGCCGAGCTCCTTGGTATCGAGGAATCAGAACGGGAAATCCTGGCCTCGCTTCATGACGACTATCTTGATGCCTGGCGCCGGGAGGTGAACGCGAAGATTCAGGGCGACGGGAGCGGCTCGACTTCCAAGGCCTTCTGGGATCGACTTTCCGCCGGCCTCGATGCGGCTCTGGAAGTGGACGAGGAACTCTTCATCAACCTAGAGACGGCACTGGTCGACCTCGACAGCCCTTTGGGCCTCGAGGCGGTGCGGGTGCAGCGGGGATTTGATCGGATGTCCTCGATTTCCGGGTACTCGTTCGACTCGGCCTTCGGACTTCCGGTGATCGAAGCGGTCAGCCCCTATCGGTTGTTCCTGGAGATCGGGCAGCCGTTGGAAGACCGGGGTGAGATCTTGGCGGAACTGATGGAGAAGGCATCCGCCCTGAAGCCGGCGATCACCGGTTGGGAACGACGTCGGTACGAAGCCGATCGAAATCGACACGAACGCGAGCAGGCCTTGAATCTGGCATTGCGCGGGGAGCTTGCCTCGGGTGAGCCTACGAAGATCGAACCTGGCGACCTGGGCGACTTCATCGCCCTCCAAAAGGAAATGATGGCACTGAACCTCGGGGTATTCAAGACTCGACGCGATGAAGCGGCCCGTCTGCGATCCCTGGTCGATGAGACTCTCGAAGCCAGCGTGATGCCCCGGCTTCCCGCGCTCGCGGCACTGGAGATGCGGCTGGCGATGCTGGACGCCGGGTGGGCGGGAACGAGGCGAGAGGACTCCACGCTCGATATCGCTCGTCAGATCTTCAGCATGAAGGATCTGGGTGACGATCAAAAGGCGATTCTCGAATCGATGTTGCTCGGTCACCTGGAAACCGAAGTGGAGATGGTCGAAGCCATGGCGAAACGGATCGAGTCCATGATCGAAACTCCGATGCAGGATGATTTGTTCTCCCTCGAAATGAATGTTTCGGGGGAGACGGCGAAGTACCGGTTTCGCCGAGGCGAGCTGCTGGAGCGATTGCTGCAGAAACTCCTGGTGATTCTGACCGTGGAACAGGTCGAACGGGTTCCGTCCCTGCGTGAGCGGCGCTGATCCACGAACGAGCGTTCGTGAACGAGGTTCCTCGAAACGGGGGATCCCGGACTCCCTAGGATGT
>NYSW01000011.1 GCA_002683195.1 Phycisphaerae bacterium | reverse complement strand
GGATCGATCTCCGCGCCCGATTCACGCGCGAAACGAAGCAGATTCTCCTTGTGCGGAAGGGTCACGCTGCAGCCGGAGAAGTCGAGCCCGCGGTGATCCACGAATTCGCCCACGGTCGCCTTGAATGACTCCCAGCCCGCGACCACGGGAATCGGGACATAGACCCCGTCGTGATCGACGGCTTCGAAACCCGCGTTGTGAACCACCGGTCCGAGTGAATGGCCGATGGGATGACCCACCACGCCGTAGACCCTGGTGCGACGTCCGATTCGACCGAAGCGGTAGGTCCCCGAAAGTTCGGAGACCGTGGTCTGTCCCGGGGCGGTGCCGGCGGCGGGGTCGAACGCGGCGAAGGTGAGGAATCCTCCGAACTTCGGGGCGAGGATCCGGCTCACGGTGCCGAATTCACCCATCGCCAACGCGATGAGCGGCTTGGGCCGAGCGGCCAGCAGATCGAAGAGTTCGAGGCAGTCCCGGGCACTCCGAGCCATGAAGACGATCTTGCCGACGGCACAGGCATCTTCACCCGCGATGTCGGCCACCCGGGAGAGCAGATCCGCAGGACGCCCTCCGAATTCGTGACTNGACAGGATCAATCGGGTCGAAATGTCGCGGATCTGGGCCTCGTGATCGATGGCGAGCCGAACCTTCTGTCGGAGGTTCGCGCTACGCTGCCAGGCTCGAAGCTCCAGATCGATGTAGGCCGGAGGATGGTCTCCGGTACCGATCGCCTCCAGAAGGGAGATTCGATCCTGCTCACTTCCGGCCCAGGTNCCCCCCTCGTTTTCCGCTCGGATCGTGGCGATGCACGGGGCGGGAGTCTCGGCGAGAAGTCGCTGAATCGATGCCAGTCCGTCCGATTCCTCGGCCAGGGCATCGAGTCGCCACTCGACCAGACGCGCTCCGGCCTCGACCGCCGCCTTGGCACGGTCGAGGGCGAAAGGGACATCGTCGATCGAATCAATGAAGATGGAGACGCAGAGAAACGACATGGACGACCAGTCTACGGTCGTGAGGGTCGCTGGACGGGCGATGGGAGGCCATCAAAAGCCCACACTCCTTCCAGCGATACACTTTCCTCATGCTCGACCTACCCGAGGAGATCTCAGACGCGATCGCGTTCATGCGCGGCCACCTTCAAGGCCTCATCCGCTTTGGTACCGAATATCTACCCATCAAGGTGGTTTTCGCTCCGGACGGACGATTGGTGGCTCCCGCGATGGAGGCCATGCTCCTGAGCACCGATTGCGCCCTCTACCTTCCGGAAGAGCCGGTCAACGACGACGACCGCATCGTCCAGCTCATGGTCACCCTGGAGCGACTCGAAGAATCCGGACCTGATGGCGGTCTGGCCGATCGGTGGCGGATCTATCACGGTGAACCCGAGGACGTCCGCTGGGCGGTGATGAGCATCGATTTCTGCAAGTTCGCGGGCTATGCCTTCGATGGGGAGGCCCTGCTCGAGCCGAATCCCCTGGCGGATGCCGAGGCCATGATCTGTCGGTCCGTGAATGCGGACCGGGAAGCGGATCTTCGTCGTCTCGCCCTTGAACGAGCCGAAATCGAGGTCGAAGCACCCCGCCTGGTCGGCGTCGATCCGCTGGGCATGGACATCCGAGGTCGATTCGAAGTGATTCGCATCGACTTCGAACAGCCGGCAGGCGATCCGGATGCTGCCTCGGCGCAGATCTCCAGACTGCTCGACGGCGACCAATGACCATGCGGATCGTGGTTCTTCTGGATTGCGTCGGAGAAGCCGGGCTCCGCTTCAAGACCAGCCTGGCAAAGGCCGGATTCGACGAACATGAGGTCGCCGTCGACNTCGTTCCGGATGCCGCCAACCAGTCGAAAATCGAACTCCACCGACTCATCGCCGGTGCGGCGGCGATCGTGACCCCCCTCACCCTGCGGGTGGATGGGCCACTGCTCGATGCCGCTGGTCCGAGCCTGAAGGTGGTCGCCAACTACGCCGTGGGATTCGACAACATCGATCGGGAGGCCTGCGCCGAGCGAGAAGTCATCGTCTGCAACGGCCCTCCTCCGATGACCGAACCAACCGCGGATCTGGCCTGGGCCCTGATCCTCGCGGCCGTACGACGATTGCGGGAAGGCCTCGATCTCACCCGCAGCGGGGACTGGAAGGGACACGAGCCCCAGATGTTGCTCGGCCACCGACTCGTGGGTCGCCAACTGATGGTGATCGGAGCGGGTCGAATCGGAGGCGCCGTCGCACGACGCTCGATCGGCTGGGAGATGAAGGTTTCCTACACCGCCCGTGGTCCGAAGCCGCACCTCGAAGCCCCTCCGATCTCCGCCGTGAGAACCACGCTGGAGGAAGGACTCCCGAATGCCGACGTGGTGGTCGTGACCACCAGCCTGAACGAGGAGACCCGTCATCTCATCGACGCCCGGGCCCTCGAACGGATGAAATCCTCCGCCGTCCTGGTCAATGTNAGTCGTGGCCCGGTGGTCGACGAATCGGCCCTCGCTTCCGCGCTTGCCGAACGACGGATCTTCGCCGCCGGACTCGACGTCTACGAGCACGAGCCCCGGATTCATCCCGGCCTCGTCGATCTTCCGAATGCGATCCTGCTCCCCCACGTGGCCTCCGCCACCGTGGAAGACCGAACCGACCTGACTGATATCTGCGTCGCCAACGTGGTGGCGGTGCTTTCCGGGAAGAAACCTCCCCATCCGGTCGATCCGCCCCATGGGGGCTGAACCGCAGGAAGATGCCAGCGTCTTATCATGTGTTCCGGTCGTTTCAGGGTGGGACGGTCGGCGATTGCGTTCGTGAATCGAAAACCGGAGTCCGTATGAACCACAGTCTCAACAGTTCAATGATCGACGACGGCCAGGCCAAAACGGCCCAGGCCTACGCCGATGCCTTCGGAACTCCCGGTCACGACGATCCGGCGCAGATGTACATCGAACAGCGATACGCCGGCTACAGCGAGGAAAACCAGGAAACCTGGCAGGCCCTCTTCGATCAACAGATGGAGTTTCTCGCCGATCGAGCCTCGAACGTCTACCTCGATGGAGCGAAGGCGATCAATCTGGTGCGAGATCACATCCCCCACCTCGATGGGGACAAGTCGATCAACACCTTCCTCAAGCAACTCACGGGGTGGCAGAGCCGGGCGGTTCCGGGCTATCTCCCCGCCAAGGCGTTCTTCGCCTGCCTGGCCCAACGAAATTTCCCCACCACCATCGTGATTCGACCGAAGCAGTCGATCGACTACCTGCCGGAGCCCGACGTCTTCCATGATGTCTTCGGCCACGTTCCTCTTCATGCCGATCCGGTGTTCGCCGACTTTCTCCAGACGTACGGGAAGGCCGCCCTGTGCGCGAACGACGACGCAGACACCAACCGACTTGCTCGGCTCTTCTGGTTCACGGTCGAGTTCGGACTGATTCGTGAGGACGATCGACTCAAGCTCTACGGATCCGGTCTCATCTCTTCACCGGGTGAGAGCAAGCACGCGTTGGAGAGCCCGGACGTCGACCGGCGTCCTTTCGATCTCGACCAGGTGTGCGACACCAGTTTCGAGATCGACCATTACCAGCCGATTCTCTACGTTCTCGATTCCTTCGAGCAACTTCGAGACGCCATGAATGAATTCGCCAACCGAATTCTCGAGAAGAACGGCGAAACCGCCGTTCGCTGAGGATCGACGTCCAGAACCTCCGGCCGACGATCAGAAATCCATGAGGAAACCATCCATGCCCGGCAAGCCCGCCAATCTGAAGACCCCCATGATTCCCGTCGTCGAGTACGCACGCCGACGTGATCGCGTCCTGTCCATGCTTCGAAAGGGCGGACAGAAGCCGATTGCACTCGTCCACGCGGGCGATTCGGATGCGGCCCTGCACGGGGCCTACCGCCCCCACCCCCACTTCGAATACCTGACCGGAATCGTGGATGAGCCCGGAGCGATCCTGCTGTTCGATGCGTCCGCTCCGGCGGGGCGGGAGTGCACGCTGCTCCTCCAATCCCTCGACCCGGAAGTGGAGAAGTGGGACGGCCTGCGAGAAGAAATCGGCTCTCCGCTGAAGGCCGCGTACGGCATCGCCCAGATCGCCCGCCTCCCGAGACTCGCCCGAGTTCTTGATGGATGTCTGGCACGAACCCGATCCTGCGCCTGCCTCCACCCCTTCGGGTGGCTCGGCCAGGCCGTCTCTCCCGACCTCGCGGTCTTCCGTCAATTGGAAGAGCGGTATCCCGGCATCGAGATTCAGGATCGCACCGCGTTGCTGGCGCGAATGCGCTCGGTCAAGAGCAAGGCCGAGCAGAAGATGATTCGCGAAGCGGTCGAGATCTCACGGATCGGCTACGACGCCATGTTCCGCACGGTTGAACCCGGCATGACCGAGTGGGATGTGATGGAGACGCTCGAACATGGCTACCGGGCAAACGGCTCCCGCGGCCCCGGCTACAACACCATCGTCGGCGCAGGGATCAACGGGACCGTCCTTCACTACGTGGCGAACAAGGAGACGCTCGCACCTGATGATCTGATCGTCATCGATTCCGGCGCCGACTATCGCGGGTACACCGCGGACGTCACGCGGACGATTCCCGCGAACGGCAAGTTCGCCCCCAGGCAGCGAGAGATCTACGAACTGGTTCTCAAGGCGCTCGAAGCATCGATCAAGGTCGCCACCGTCGGTGCGACCATGGCCAAGATCGACAAGGCGTCCCGGGACATCATCTCGAAGGCCGGTTACGGCGATCGGTTCTTCCACGGAATCGGACACCACCTGGGTCTCGAAGTCCACGACATCACGCCCGAAGGATCCCTCAAGGAAGGCGCGGTCATCACGATCGAGCCCGGCATCTACCTTGAAGACGAGAAGTTGGGGGTGCGGATCGAGGACGATGTCCTGATCACCCGCGACGGCCCCGTGGTGCTGACCAGGGACATCCCGAAGACCGTCGCGGCGGTCGAACGAGCCATGGCGGATCGCGGCTGAGGCGGAAGCTCGAGTCAGGGTCCCGCCAGNTCGGGCGCGGAATAGATCTTCAACCACTTCTCCTGAAGGGCGTCGAAGGAATCGACCACCGTTCGGTTGCTGGTGCCCACGAGAATCTTGGGAGTCCGATCCGACGAGATGCCTTCGCAGACCAGATCGATCCGGTCCACGCCACGATCGGTCGCGAGCGAACCTCGCATGCCACGGATGAATCCCGTCGCGAGATCCACCCAGATCACGAAGTCGGTTCGGGCATCGGCGCTGCGGAAGCGAAGGGTTCTGGAGGCGGCGCCATCCGGCCACGCGGCGGCTCCGACGACGATCGTGCCGCCCTCTCCCACGCAGTCGAGAAGCGGCCGCATCGCCGACTCGGCGGATGACGTGATTCGCAGTCGGACTTCGATCGGAATCGGGGCCAACGGCCACACTTCCTCCATGCCGCGCAGCGCACCATCAGGAACGCGGGCAATCTCCTGGCGGACCAGATATCCGGGGTAGAAGGGAGAGTCGGCGTAGGCAAGACCATTCTGCANCGTGAGATTCCGGTCCGGNCTGAGAACCTTCACCTCACCGGATTTGGTCATCATCGACTGCGTCCGGACCGGATGCATGATGCCATCGGCGGTCGTCCATGAACCACTCGTGATCACCCGGATGCCGGGAGCCGAGCGATAGGTCCTCTGCAGCTGCTCGACCAACGCCAGCGCCTCACCCTCGAAGACGATCCCCTCGGGCGCCGCGTCCTGGATCACCCCGGAGGACGAGTCGGAGAACGCCTCGGTCGGCGACAGAACCATCGTGGCTCCCAGAAGGACGATGACTGACGCACGAAGGATTCGATCGAAAAAGCACTGCCGCATTTGAAACTCCATGAGAGAGCGCCGATTCCATACCGACGACGTCTGGATCATCGGTCCTTCGGACGGGGTGAGTTGAACCGGATCGAGCGGGTTCTGCGGCGGAGGCCTTCCTTGACGCCTCAGATTTCAGCCCCATACATGAAAAGAAGCCAGATCGACCAGATCGGAGGGAACGAACTGATGAGCACGCCGAACCAGATCAGCAGCCGGGCGGTGATCGGGCGAACCCGGGCGATCGCCTCACAGGCGACGATGACGAACAGAGTCAAGGCGTACTTGAAGGCGATCGCACCATTCAAGCCCCACGCTTCGATGATCAGATTTGCCACCGGATTGACCTCTTCGCCGCCATTTCGAAGGATCACCCACGTCAGCATGATGTCGAGGCTGCCGACGAAGATCAACCAGACGTAAAGCTCCTGGAAGCGCATCTCCGGCAACTCGAAAAGTCCGGGTTGGACTTCGACGGGCTCGGTGATCACCGGTGTCCCAGCCTTTNGCCGCAGTGTTGGCTCCGAGGGCCGGTCTGGATCGTGAGGCACCATCATGAAGGCTCCAACCTGTCATGTACTCGAGGACGATTCGAAGAAATCAACGGCGAGTCGCTTCCGGTTCGGCGATTCAAGGGCCCCCGGCTCATGCCCTGGAAACCTCGATGGGTCCGGTCGCGGACGCTCTCTGAACCGCCGCCGGGCGCCACCCACGATTCCAGACTCGCTCCGAAAGCACCGGGAAGAAACTCGCCGCCGCCATCAGTGCGGCCTTCCGATCCCCCAACCTCGCCGCCTTGAGCAGTTGCCGACGACCATCGCGAACCGCACCGCCGCCTCCGAGACGGCGGCCACAACGTCGATACCAATCGCAGGCATGTCGATCGATGATCTTCCGCGTCGCCACATCGAACTGAAGATCGAGCCCGAGTCCGCCGCGGGCGGCCTCGCGCAGGTCGTCGATGCAGGGCTCGATGCGGCGAGCTGCATCCATTTCATTTCCGGTCATCGCCCCCGCATGCATCCGGTATCGACCGATCGGCGCCACGTGTTCGACCACCGGTGCGAGTGCGCCGACCAGCGCCAGCAGAAATGCAGCTTCCCCTTGAACCTGNTCTTCTCGAAACGGCCTCGATCCGATCTGCAGCAGGGTCTCCCGACGAGTCACCTGAAAGCTGGGCAACACCGGAAGCCCCCCGCGGTTGATGTCGAGGAATGATTCGAGGTCATGGACACGATCAGCGTCATCGATCTCGCTCTCCCAACCCGGAGGTGATTCGGCCGGACACTGCCAGGCGCGATACCTCCCGAAACCACTCCCGGCCTCCGGATGACGACGCATCAACGACGTCATACGCTCGACGTACCACGGATGCCAGAGATCATCGGAATCCAGGATGCAGATCAACTCACCCGAGGCTGCTTCGATGCCGTCATTTCGAGCCGCACACATTCCACGGTTCGGAGTCCGGATGACCGTGGCCCCGACCGGATGCTCGGTCGCCAGCGCGGCCGTGCGATCGGTGCTTCCGTCATCCACCACGATGATCTCGTAGGGAGAAAGAGTCTGCGCCGCGAGCGAATCGAGGGTTTCAACCACGTGCTCGGCGGCGTCGTATGCGGCGATCACCACCGACGCTCGAAGGTCGGTGACCTTCGACGACTCCGGATCCAACTCCACCACTCTCTCCACGGATGACCTCATGTCGCTCGCGGAACGAGCGGCAGCGGTGGAGACCGGTGGTGGAGTCGAGTGTGGCATCAGCGCCTCAACGTGGGACCTCCCGCCTGCCCGGAACGCGGGAAGATTCAGTGACGAGTGGAATCAGATCAATGAATCGTGACTGGGAAGATTGTGGGCCGGTGCGGTGTTCAACTGAACGAACTGGTCGCCCTGAATGCGTTTCGCTTCGTCGGGGTCGACGAAATCCGAATGGCAGGAGGCCTTTCCTTCGTCACTGCCGCCGGCCTTTTTCGCCTTGTTGGCCAGAGCGTGGATCTCGTCCGGTGAAAGAACCCCTCGCTTCTCGAGGATCTCCTGCTGTTCGGCGGTCAGAGCATCCGAACGAATGGCCTTGCCGCGATCGAAGCCTTCGGCCTTTCCGCTGGCGAATTCCTGAATCTCCTTGGAGATCCGGACGCTGCACCAGTCGTGACCGCACATGGCGCAGAAGTCGGTGTCCACGTCGAGATCCTCGTCGTGGTACGCCCGCGCCGTGTCCGGGTCGAAGGAGAGATCGAAGTGCTTCTGCCAGTTCAACGCCGCCCGAGCCTTGGTGAGATCGTCGTCCTGATCACGAGTACCCGGGATTCCCAAGGCGACATCCGCCGCATGGGCTGCGATGCGATAGGCCACACATCCCTGCTTGACGTCGTCTCGCTTCGGAAGTCCGAGGTGTTCCTTGGGCGTGACGTAGCAGAGCATCGACGCCCCGTGATACGCCGCGGCGGTCGCCCCGATGCAGGAAGTGATGTGGTCGTAGCCGGGGAACATGTCGGTGACCAGCGGTCCGAGCACGTAGAAGGGTGCGCCATGGCAGAGCCGTCGCTGAAGCTTCATGTTGAACTCGATCTGGTCGAACGGCACATGTCCCGGGCCTTCGATCATCACCTGGACGCCGCAGCGCCAGGCTCGCTCGGTCAGTTCTCCGAGGGCCTCGAGTTCACCCAGCTGGGCGGCATCCGTGGCGTCGGCGAGGCCACCGGGTCGAAGTCCGTCTCCGATCGAGAAGGTGACGTCATGCTCCCGCATGACGGCGCAGATGCGTTCCCAGGCGGTGTACGTCGGATTCTCCTGGTCGTGGATCAACATCCACTTCGCGAGCAGCGAACCACCACGACTCACGATGCCGATGATTCGATCCTTCACCAGGGGGATGTGGGCCTTTCGAACACCGGCATGGATCGTGAAGTAATCCACACCCTGCTTCGCCTGATGCTCCAGCGTCTCGAGAATCACCGCTTCATCCAGATCTTCGAGCTTTCGGCCGATGATCATCGAATAGATGGGGACCGTGCCGATCGGGACGGTGGAATTGCGGATGATCGCCTCGCGGGTCGCGTCGAGGTCGCCCCCGGTCGAAAGGTCCATGACGGTGTCGGCGGACCAACGTTCCGCCCACTTGAGCTTCTCGACCTCTTCATCGGTCGAACTCGAAACCGGCGAGGCGCCCATGTTGGCATTGATCTTGGTCTTGGACGCGCGCCCGATCGCCATGGGATCGAGTTCGTGCGCCAGGTGATTTCGATTGGCTGGGATGACCAGGCGGCCTGACGCCACTTCATCGCGGACCTGCTCGGGCGAAAGGTGATCTTCGCGTTCCGCGACCCTGGTCATCTCGGGCGTGATGACACCCAGACGAGCCGATTCCAGCTGAGTGATCGGGACGAAACCTTCCGGCGCGACGCACCGAACGTGCTCGCCGATCGCGGACTGGTTGTGTCCCGCACATCCGGTGGTCCAATCGGAAGCCGCTTCAATGACCCAACCCTCGGGGAGGAAGTCCCAGGCCGTCAGACCACTCGGCTCGGGCATGCCCGGGGTGTCTGGAGAACTGAAGGTGCGAGGCCCACCGATGTCAGCGCGATTCGCGAAGGATCCGGGCGTGGTGCCGGTGGCGGTGGTCGCAGGATCGTGGGCCCCGTGATGTGGGAGGGTCCAGGCTTGTTCAGGTCTGGGAGTGATCATCGCAGTCTCCTGGCCGGTTCTCGGCCTCGAGGAACTTCTGGTGTCGGCTGCTCGGAGGGCCGCTCGGAACTCTTCCCGCTCCGAGCGGTGTCACGTTCCCTCCGCCGGTATCAACCGGATCAGGTTCGACGGGTTCTTCTCAGTCGCCCTCGAGCGACGCCCCGCGTGACGTTCGAATAGTAGCAGCCACCCGTGGTTCAGAGGGCCATTACGAGCCAGAAGGACGGGTTCCCACATCCCGTGAACAAATGAAAGGTGTTGGGATGTCATGAAACCCCTGCAGGGTCGTACATCCGGCGGATCACGAGGATCCATGCTCATTGACAACCCTGAATGGAGAAGGCCCCGACCGGCCGTACTGCCATGAGAAAAACCACCCTCCCCGCTCTTGCAACCACTCTGATGACCCTGCCCGGCACGATCTCCGCGGACATCGTCTTCAACAACTTCGTCGATGACGATCACTTCATCTACGTCGCCTACGACATGGCGGACTTCGACCAGCAGCGACTGAACGATCTTCCCAACAACGGCGTCTGCTACTGCGGACCGACCGCCGCGGGCGATCTTCTCGCCTACGTCTCGACCCACGGTTATCCCGAATACGAACCAGGAGTCCCGTTCCTGTTCGACTGGGAATCCAACTTCAACTACGACCAGACGACCTCACTCCTCGCGACGTTGGGCACCGATACCGGCACCAGCGCCGGCTTCGGAGGCGGAGCCTGCGGAGTCTCCGGAAACGCACTTCAGAGCGAGCTGGCGAGCCGGATCGGCGACAAGTTCGTGGTTGAATGGGACATGCGGAGCTTCTCGACCGGTAACGAAGTCCGGCTCTCCGACATCGCGGAAAAGAACCATCTGAATGATTCGATCGGCCTGATCATGTACGGCCGGTACAACGGAAGCATGTCGGACGATGAGTTCAAGATCAGCCAACGAACGGGTGGACACTTCGTCGCGGTCAATGCAGCAATCGCACTCGGTGGCGACGCTCAACTGCTCGGCACCCGGGACCCCTGGGCGACGCTCGGAACCGACAGCATCCAGGAGGATTTCCTCACGAACATCTGGCAGTTGCGGCCCCAGACGGTGGAGTCGGGCGCTTCGACCAACACCATCGACATGGATCTGCTCGGAGATCCCTACTCCGACGACACTCGAATCCGAGCCCTTGAGGGTTACCTCTCGGTTTCGCCCAAGAACGGCTTCACTTGGGATCCCTACACTCCCTCGACGTTCCTCGAGGTGATCCCCGACATCGATCTCTGGATGCCGGAAACGCCTCGGCCCCCGTTCTCCATCGACAAGCAGGTGACCCGGATCCGCCTGGTGCCGAACCGGCCCGAATTCATCGCGGAGATCGAGAAGGAACTCGTGCGGATCGATCGGCTTCAAGGTGGCATCTCACCGCTGCCGCCGCTCCCCCGGGGACCGGTGTCCGGATTCGACGTCGACCGGTTCGGCGATATCCACGTCGCGATCCTGAAGCAGCTTGCGATGATCGATTCGAAAGATCGAGTGACGGTCCTCGACCTGCCGGGCAGAATCGACGCCGTGACCGCCGCGGATCTCTCCGGCCGTCTTGCGGATCAAGATCGCGCCCCGGTGATGTACTTGCTGATGGCCGAAGCAGGGCTGGTGGCCACGGTTCACCGAACCCCCAGTGGTCATGACGTCGACTTCCGGTCGATTCCCGCGGCCAAGCTCGGGAATGGCTCCAGATTCATCGTGCAGGGCGAGATCGCCGCGATCCTCGATGCCGGTAAAATCCAGTTCTTCAAGGCAGGAAAGTCCTTCAGCCCGATCCAGATGGATGGCGTGCCCGACTCCGACATCCTCGACGCGATGTTCGACGGCGACGTGCTCGTGCTGATCGACTCGATGATGGATGCCCGGACCTTCAAGATCGATGATGGCCTGTATGAAGTGAAGGATCACCCCTTCTCCCGAATGAAGACCCGCGGCCGTCTCCAGATCACCCAGAGCCGTAACGGCGCCCTCCCCTGGGAGACCTCCACTTCCGAAAGCACCGAGGAGGAGCTCTGGAAGGATCAGGCCGCGGCCGAGTCGCAGGCGGACTGNCGAGCGGANCTCAACGCCGACGGCAAGGTCGACAGNGGNGACATCGGCCTGCTNCTGGGNNCCTGGGGACAGGGCCGNTCCGTNTCCGACATCAACCGTGACGGNNCGGTCGACAGCAGTGANCTNGGACTTCTGCTCGGNTCCTTCGGTNCCTGNCGCTGANCNTCCTNNCNCTCNGACCACGATCGACATGACCGACCGGCCCCTCCNANGGGCCGGTCGGTCTCACNNNNGCCANATTCCTGCNTCNAGAAAAANNCGNTGGANGGTGTGAGAAAGNCNGNNGNCGAACGGAAGTNCACAGACCGCCTNCTNTCCGGCGNATCCANCAACACGGCGGNCCGGGGCCGCTGAACACCGCGAGGACCCANCCATGCCNNCCAACCANCNNGAACGTTCGCATCCCNTCTCCNNCGTCCGNNTTCCGCTCACNNCGATCGTGGCCGCCACCTGCCTCGGNCCGGCCATCGNCTCGGCCGACATCGCCTTCGACAACTACGAAGACGNTTCCACCTTCGCCTTCATCGTCCAGGACATGCCNGACTTCGATCAGGTCCGCACCGGTGATCTTCCGAACNATGGGNTCTGCTACTGCGGACCGGCCTCGACCTCGAACCTGCTCGCCTACGCGGCGACCCATGGNTTCNCCGACGTCGAACCGGGTGTTCCGATGATCTCGTGGCANANCCNNTCCAGNTANGNCGANATCTCCGACCTGATGTTCACGATCGGCNCNACGACCGGCACCAGTCCCGGAGGNGTCGACATNCCNTGCGGTGTCGGACNGGANGCGCTTCATTCNGANCTGGTCCNAAGGCTGGGTGANCGNTTCACGNTCCGNAANTCGATCTGGAATCCNTCCGAGGGATACGCGCCCGACGCCGCCGACATCGCTNTTCGCGGCTCCNNGGATCAGGCCGTCGGNCTGATGCTCTACGGNCACTGGGCNGGATCCACCGACNNCGGACGNTGGATATCCAACACCCGTCGAGGAGGNCATTTCGAGGCCGTCAATCGAGCGNTCGCCGGTGGAGGTCTGATCAAGACTCGGACTCCGNAATCCCAACCANNNCATGGACAGCGGCCAGTCNCAGTCCGCNTTCGCCACCCANTGGTTCGACGTGACCCGAANCGATGCCCGGATCAACGGCANCGAANTCGGNGTCAATCAGTTGGATCCGATCTACTCNNNCANNAACGAGNANCNGATGCAGATCTTCGAGNGCTANCTCTCGATNTCTCCCAANGCCTCGTACTCCTGGGATGACGTGACGAACTCGATCATCCGNCACGTNCCCGCCGCGACCCTCTGGTCGCCCCGNGCGGTCGANCGNNCGGTCATCGAGATGCCCGGAAACCTCCAGCAGGTCGCCTTCGGNCCGTCCGACATNTTCATGGCNTCGATCGTCGACGGCAAGNTNCTTCGNANCNACCGTGGTTTCGCNGGNAAGAACGCCCACNAGGANCTGCGGNTCCGGGCGAACGGCTGGAGTGGNGCCCNNGATCTCGCGTTNGATNCNCAGCGTCGNCTGCACGTGGTCGGTGGTGATCTTCTCGCCACCTTCGATTGGGATCGGCGCGAACTTCTCTCGGTNNTTCGACTGCCCGGNGAAGGAACNTCGATCGCGATTGAAAACGGGATCGTGCATGTCCTCATTCCAGAGATGGAACTGGTCGCNGCNGTGAACNAGGGCCCCNACGGNGCCTTCACCGTGGANCTNCCCCTNCCCGACGATGCNCNGGTCCGNTTCGATTCCACGATCGACATGCTCCCCGGCGGTCGACTCTTCCTCCTCAGCGACGGCGTCGTGAACCCGATGCAGATCACCGATNCCGGNTTCCAACGNCTGTGGATNCCGGTTCCCCGGGANGGNGACTGGNANGACNTCGCGGTCGATGATCACGACACCCTCTGCATGGTNGACGGAAACGGCCTGGTCGAGGCCTANCNNGTCGGTCCCAACGGNTTCGAACGNAANCCTCGACACGCCCTCGACGGATCCAGCAANGGTTCTCGAATCGCGGTCGCACGCTCCACCACCAACCGAAATNCGGNNNTCGANACCTCGATCGATCNCACCGACATCGGCCCCGANCNCCGCCGAGTGGAACTCGACTGCCTNGGNGANCTGAACTTCGACCGCACGGTCGATGCCGGCGACATCGGGCTCCTNNTGGGNGAATGGAGTNCCTCACGNTCCATCGCCGACCTCGATCGCGACGGNATCGTCGANTCNGCGGATCTCGGCCTTCTCCTCGGNNCNTTCGGNGTCTGCCCCTGATTCAACCGCCTTTGAGGCGAAACCCTNCGGGATATCCCGAAACGAGAATCATCTTCCTCTACGCCGACCGACCCNTTTGCGGGTCGGTCGGTGTCTGGTTGGACGAATCGGTCNTCANCCCGGATCATGGGGGCGATGNACGACCACCCCACGATCANACACGTCAGAGATGCCATGCGGCGAATCGAGCCGTACGTGCACCGGACTCCAGTGGCACGATGCCTNGCCATCGATGAACTGGCCGGGTGCGAGGTTCATCTGAAGTGCGANAATCTCCAGAAGGTCGGCGCCTTCAAGGCNNGNGGGGCGATGAANGCNGTNCANTTGCTNGAGNNCGNNGANGCGGCTCACGGTGTCGTCACCCACTCTTCCGGCAACCANGCCCAGGCTCTGGCCTGGGCCGCCCGGGAACGTGGCATTCCAGCGAACATCGTGATGCCCACCAACGCACCCGCCATCAAACGACGAGCGGTGGAGGGATATGGCGGCATCGTGCATGAATGCGAACCCACGCTCGAAGCCCGACTCGCCCACTGTCGAAGGATCGCTTCGGAGACCGGAGGCACCATCGTTCCTCCCTACGACGACGACCGGGTGATCGCCGGCCAGGGCACGCTGGCCCTGGAACTGCTCGGCCAGGTCCCGGATCTCGAGGCGGTGGTGGTTCCCATCGGCGGCGGCGGCCTGATCTCCGGAGTCGCGACGGTCGTGAAGTCGCTGGCTCCCTCGATCCGCGTGATCGGAGCAGAGCCCGCGCTGGTCGACGACGCCGCCCGCTCCAAGGTCGCTGGTTCCATCCAGCCGCACCATGGCGACCCCACGAAGACCATCGCCGACGGCCTTCGGACCACACTCGGTGAACGCACGTTTCCGATCATCGAAGAACTGGTCGATGAGATCGTCACGGTGGAGGAGACCGCGATTCGAGCTTCGCTGCGACTGGTGCTCGAACGGTCCAAGCTGGTGATCGAACCGAGCGCCGCGGTCGGCGTCGCAGTGGCGATCGATTCCACCTTCAAGGCCCGCGCCCATCGACGGATCGGAGTCGTTCTCTGCGGCGGCAATCTCGATCTGGACGCCNTGCCGAAACTGCTGCGGGACGCCTGATCGACCGATCAGAAGGACCAGGCCGCGATGATCGCGCCGAGATCCGAAGCATCGACGAGCCCGTTGCCGTCGAAGTCGGCGGCACAGTCTTCGCAGAAACCCCACTCGGCGATCAGCAGCCCGAGATCCGCGCTGTTCACCAGGCCATCACCCGTGAGGTCTTCGGGCAGATCGGGGACCGATTCGGTGCCCATCAACAACACCGCGAAATCGAAGTCGAAGGAGGAGATGCCGATCGCTCCTCCCAACAGCACGCCCACGGTCTCTTCGCCGGGGGGGAAGGTGGGAATCTCCAGCGGCAGCGGACCGATCTCCAGGCCCACGTCCTGAGTCTCCGTCTGAGCGCTCTGGCCGCCGAATTCGATTCGTCGGACACCCTTGGACTCGGTGATCATGCCGACGAAAGGGATGCCGATCGGGAACTCCTGCACCTGTGGTCCGGTTCCGGGATCGAATTCGAGCGTCCAGATCACCGGAAGGACGGTGTTGAAGATGATGTCGGAACCGTCATCCACCGCGAAGATCGTGACCGGTTCGGCGAGGGAGATCTCACTGCGAATGAACTGGGCTTCGCCGATCGGAAAGGAGATGGGAAGGCCGCCGATGTAGAGCGAGAACGGGTCGTACGATCGGAACGTCTCGTAGGTGAGCGAGAACTCGCTGCCGATGCCGGAGACGGTCGTGGCATCNAGTTCCAGATTCATCGCCTCCACCTTCAGGAGCGACGAATCAATCTGTGAAAGATCCAGATCGATCGAGCCCGTGGTACTCGTCGGTCCGGTGTCGCCCGACACCGTCACGTTCGCATCGAAATCGACCGGTTG
Source organism: Phycisphaerae bacterium (assembly GCA_002683195.1). The sequence continues at coordinate 20,999 of NYSW01000011.1, read as the reverse complement.
ATTGCCACTGCCACCGAACAGGCCGGGCCGGGTCATGCTGCCGGTGGGGTTGGACCTGGCGTCGTAGTCACCGATCAAGGTGCCGGAAATCGGCACCGAGGCGTTGAGGGTCAGGGCGACGGTGCTGTCGCCACCGATCTCGAATCGGTCCGCCACCGCCGAAGACGCCATCAGAATGANGGGCAGGAAGGACGAGGCGACCACGGAGTTGATTCTTTTTGGCATGGGCTTTCTCCGTACCCATTGTGGACGTTACGAGATCATTTTCCAGCCTCGATCCGCCCTTTCCCTTCTTTGCCCCTTCCCTGCCACTTCCTGAACCCTTGAATCCAGTCTTTGGTTCGTGATGGATCAGCAGTCGCCCCAGGCCACGAAAAGCAACCCGAGATCCGAACCGCCCACCGTGCCGTCACCATCCAGGTCCGCCGCACAGGTCGAATCACAGGCTCCCCAGGCCACGAAGAGCAACCCGAGATCGGAACCACCCACCGTGCCGTCGCCATCCAGGTCACCCACGCACGGGGGNACGCAGTCCACGGAAAGCAGATAGTGCAGACCGAAGACCCGGGGATCGGGTTCCTCGTCATCGTCGGGAGGATTTTCCGGGTCTTCCTCGTCGCACGGCAGACCACTGCGAAGCACGCGTCCATCGGTCCCGGTCTCGACCACGAGATGCCAGGGTTCGTTCGGCACCGTGAATGACCAGGTCGANGGACCGCCACAGGGTGTCGCGGACGGACCGGAAACAAATCGGAGCGGCCCTTCACANTCTCCGGTGACGATCAGGATTCGAGACGGGAACTCGGATTCGATCGAGGCTTCCAGCACGGTTCCGGCCGTCGCATCGATCATGAACCAATCGACGTCCCGAGGTCCGCCGGTGGTCGCGGTCTTCCCATGAATCGTCGTTCCGCACGCGACCGGGATGGCCTGAATCTCTTCTTCGGATTCCCGGCCGCAACCATCGTTGATGCGATCCAGGCAGGACTCGCCCTCTTCGATCGCCTCGATCGGGACCTCCAGCGGACACGTCGGATCGAGGCCACACCACTCCACCGCCGCCTCGACGCAGAAAACGTCCCAGACCCCGTAGCCGCAGAACGGATCGTGCATGCGAATCAGTTCGCAGCAGCTTTCGTCGATGCAACCCGGTGTCTCCTGGATCTCGAAGCAGTCGCCTTCCTCGGGACACTGGACATCGCCACAGAGTTCGATCGCGATTTCGGCACAGGCTTCATCCCAGACCGTCTCGCAACAGAAGACATCGCCATCGCAGACGAGTTCACAGCACTGAGGCTGAAGGCAACCGGGAGTTTCATGGGCTTCGTCGCAGGGCGGGTTGCCGGGGCCACAGACATCGTCGCCCGCCAGCACGATCGATCCGGAAAAGACGGCGAACGAAATCGACATCGAACCCACGAAGCGGTCGAATCTCATCGGTCGCCCTCCGATTCCATCGCGGGGCCGAGGCGGCCGAGCAGGATGGCCAGATCCGAACCATCGACGANGCCGTCGCCATCCAGATCNGCAAGCCGGTCGGGATCAATGGGTGCCACGTCTTCAACCCTCCCGGCATTGCGGCTGCTCGAACGCCCGGCCACTGAACGGTCGACGATGGCACGGGGTACGCCACGACAGTCGCGATCCTGTTCGGTCTCGTTCCTCAGAATCCAGATCGCATTGGAGATCAGGTCGACGGCGATCACGTCCTGATCGCAGTCACCGTCGATGTCCACTGCGGTGACCGACCGGAAGAAGTTGTCGTTCACCAGCACCTGGGGAGGTTCGAATCGAATGACGCCATCGCCACCGGAAGCCAGGGGTTCGGTTCGATTGTCCAACGCGTTGAGGGGTCCGGGCAGGGCCTGGCCGGAAATCACGTCCAGATCGCCATCCCCGTCGAGATCCGCCAACGCGGTGGTGAACGCGTAACCAGCCGCGGTCGCCGGCGCGGCCGCCTCCTGCTCGAAGCGAATCGCGGATGAGTCATCGGTACTGGTGAACACCCCGACATGCGACACCGACTGCAGAAGGATCAACGGCACCACCACGTCAAGATCCCCGTCGCCATCGACATCACCCAGATCGACATCGGTCATTCCCCCGATCTCTCCCGCCACCCGGACCGGTCGCCAGCCCTCCGGTGGATCGAACGTCGCGTCACCACGATTCCGGGCGAAATGAACCCGGCTCTCACCGGTGCAGACGATCGCCAGATCGAGGTCGCCGTCCTGATCGAAATCACCCGCGGCGAGACCCTGGGGATAGGGAATTCCCACGTTGGCCCCGCCGACGATGATCGACGGCAGACGCTCGAAGGAACCGGAGCCGTCATTTCGAAGAATCTCGATCACCGGCTCCCGATGATTGAGACCGACCAGATCGACATCGCCGTCACCGTCGAGATCGCGTGCCAGAACGGCCCGTGGCTCTCGTCCGAGTCTGATTTCCTCGGGTTCGCGGAACGTCCCATCACCGCGCCCTCGACACACCGCGAGCCGGCCTCGCAACGAACGCACCGCGAACACGAGGTCGGGCAGTCCGTCGCCGTCGAGATCGGCGATCTCGACCATGTCGGTCTGGGCACCGATCTCCAAAGGAGATGGAACGCCGAAGACGCCCCCGTCATTGAGCACCACGTAGGCAAGACCATCGGCATTCCGACCGGTCACCACCAGGTCGGGATCACCGTCGAGGTCAAGGTCTCCGGTCGCCACCATGGTCACCGACGCCGGCGTCGGAAGCGACACCACCGTGGGCAGNAACAGGAAAGGACCATCCGCCGGACTCAATGCACCCATCGCCATCACCGACAACGCCGACAGAATCCCCGCGACCATGCTGGGGCTGCGTTCGCCGGACGAAGTCGATGGATCACTTGGTGAAGTCGCGTTCATTGAATACCCAGGCGGCGGTCGAGTCTCTTCGAGTCTAGAGCCCGTCTCGCCGTGGACGAACCGAAATCCTCCCCCCGGCCATACGAGGGTCCGCGAACCCGGTTCGATCACTTTCGCGAAGCACTCCCGAAACGGGGTTCAACCCCCACTCAGAAGTCGATCGACGGCCTGAAGTCGCTTGGCATGTCGGGGTTGCTCCGGCTCGAGGAGTCCGAGGGCCACGATGTGTCTCCGCGCATCCTCGAGGCGTCGGGCCTCGATCGCGCANGCTGCCGCGAGTTCCCGGGTCGCCGGATCGTATGCGTTCATCCTTGCCGCTCGTTCCGCCGCTTCGAAGGCGAGCGAAGGCTCGCCCGAGCGGCGAGCCTGACGCGCGATCTCGAGGGCGAAGGTCGGATCCTTGTCACTCCGAAGATCGAGTTCGATCAGGTGTGCGATGGCCTCGTCGCCCTGTCCGGCATCCAGATGGTGACGAGCGAGAATGCGATGGGGGTGAGGATCCACCGGACGGGCGGCGGCGTACCGATCCAGAAGATCGACCATCCGATCGTCCATGGGAGCCTCATCCCGGAGTTGTCGACGAATCACCAGTTCGAGCAGATCCGGATGAGCCGGGTTCTCTTCCAGCAGCATGACCAGATCGTCATCGTCGATCTCCACCGGCGGACGCTTCAGACCGGGCCAATCCTCCGCCCGGAATCGAGAACGGTCCTGTGGATCACTTCGTTCCGACGTGGTGGCCGGCTCTCCGATTCCTCCGGCGACCATCGCGGAGATCCGCGCCAGTCGTTCCCGACGCGCGACCTCGAGAGCTCGGGACTGGGACGGATCGCGGTCCCGGACGAGATCCCCCAGTTCGTCGAGCGAAGGCTGCGGATCGAGGCCCCATCCTGCGATCTGGATTCCCGCCCACTCGAGGAACGCAGCATGGAATTCGTCGCGTTCGACTCCCAGAGCCTCGGGAATCGCGTCCTTTTCCTGCACGCCTTCGAAGTAGAGCGCCATGAGGTCGACCAGTGCCTGGTCGCCCCAGCGCTCGTTCATGAACTCCACCATCCACGCACCCTGGGCATAGGCCATGGAACGATCACCCGGTCGCTTGGGACGAACGAAGGCGAAATTGATCTCGTCGAGGTCGAAGAGATCTCCTTTTCGCCACCGCCCGGCCAGCTCGCCGCAGGTTCCATAGGTTCGCGGCACGCCTTCGATACTCACCGCCGCGGCTTCGGTGAGCCAATGCGGGATGCGATTCCGGGTCTGGCTGAGGGTGATGGTGTGCGCGTACTCGTGCCTCAGCACCCGGAGCCAGTCGAAGATGCCCAGATGCTTCTGCGGAGAGCCCACCCGCGGCACCTCGATCGCGATCAGGGGACCAGTGCAGGCGGCGATGGTGTGGATTGCCGGCATGCCGGTGATCCGAACCGCGAAGAACTGATGGTCCGGCATCAGTTCGATGACCGTCTTGCGGTCGGGAGCGTGTCGAAAACGTTCGGCAAGGTCGGCATGCATGGACTCGAGCGGTCCGAGCATTCCGCTGGCCACCACTTCATCGAGACCCGGTCGATATCGGAGAATGAAGTTCGCACTCTCCACTTCCTCGAACGTGTCCAGCTCTTCAAGCAGAAAGAGGCTGAAGGCCGCTCGCTTGTGATAGGGGTCGAGCGCGACCGCGGCTTGCAACGCGGCCATCGCACGATCGTCCCGTGCCGCCTGCATCTCCAGAAGTCCCAGTTCGACCTGCGGCTCCGCGAGGTGAGGTCCCCGTCGGATCGCTTCCGACAACGCCTTCGCGGCGGCTTCGTATTGCCGATCGAAGGAGAGTGCCCCACCGACCTCCAGATATCCCCGACCGCTGCCCGGCTCGACCTGCTCCAGGCGGGTCAGCCATTCGGATTCGTCGCCGGTGTCGTAGCGAACCGCCGCCACTCCGGCCCGAAGGGCCAGCGCGTCGGGCAGGGTCGGATGACGTTGAAGAAGATCGTCGAGGAGTTCGGCCGCGAGATCAGGGTCGTTCTGAACCAGTGCCCCCCGGGCACGGATCAGGGTCGCCAATGGATGCCGACCATCCCCGTTCATGGTGGCGGCGATTCGATCAAGAGCATCGGCCGCCCGCTCCGCACCATCGAAGTCGAACGTCATGGCGGCGAGTCTTCCGAGCGCGTGCCATGCCTCGGCTCGCCGCGGATCATGACCCAGGGTCTCGTGCAACGTGGGGACCCCTTCGGCGGCGTTCCCGCGCTCCAGCAGAAGGAGCCCTTCGATCAGGCGGGGATCGGGGTCGAGTCGATCCAGTCCGTTGCGGGCGGCGCTCAGTCGATCGAGCATCCGTTCGAAGTCATCAGGGGCGCCACCACCGGCGGCAAGGCGAATACGCAAGGCTTCCACCGCGGCCAGCTCACCGGCCATCGTCGGCACTGCCTTCGCCGCGGCTGCGATCGCGAGATCGGCCTCGATCACCGCTTCATCCAACCGACCAAGTGCGTGCAGGGCTCGGGCCCGGGCGACCATCATTCGAGGTGCCGCCGCCACGTCGGGGGTGGCGGTCTCGAGCAGCGCGAGTGCGTCGAGCCCACGGCCGAGCCGGACCATCGCGGTCGCCCGCATCGCGAGCGATGCCCGCGAGTCGTCCGCCACCAGATCCCAACGCCCGGCTCCCATCGCCGCTTGCGCGGTGGCATCGGGCGTCGATTCGAGATCCTTTGGACTCCACGTGCCGTGACGGATTCGCAGGGCCGAACGCTCGGCGGGCGTCAACCATTCAGCGACGATCGCGTCGACCACCGTTGATCGGGGCGACACCGCATCGGGGACCAACGCCGCCGATTGCCGGGCCTTGGCCGCTTCCGACGGGATCACCATCGCGACGATCGCCACGACCCCCGACGCCGCAAGGCGGCGAAACCGTTTTCCCCTGCTTGAGTCTGATCGCATCACTTGTCCTCGATCCTCCACGACTCCGGGTCGACCTCAGGGGCTTCCATCCACCGCCGGGCTTCCGCATCCAACCCCGAGTTGAACCGGGGCGTCATGAACTTCAGGCCGACTCGGTCTCGAGTGGACTCACGGATTTCCACCGCCATCGGCTGCGTGCCGTCGACTCGCAACCAGTAGTCGATCGACTCGATCTTGCCTTCCCGGGCCAGCGTGGTTCCGGGCCGCGGTACCAGATGCAGTCCAACCACACCCTCGGGATCCTTGACCAGGGCCGACGGAGGCGTCGGGGCGAGCGAGACCTCGAAGGCCTTCAGGATGTCGGCCTTCCGCTGTCCGATGGGAATCGGAATGGGCCCCTCCCCCAGACGGAGCGGGTCCTGACGATCGCCGGGTTCACAGATGCGACGCCGCACCAGACGCCGGGCCTCGTGGTCGTAATCACTCAGGATGCAGTCGCGGTAGACGAAATGCTCGACCCGCTCCCGGACCCGCCCGCCGGACTCCACGGTTCGCTCGAAGACCACCGCCGCGACTCGATCAGAGGCGTCCCCCGCCTTCGAAGAAGCCAGCCACACCCGCCCGAACCGTCGTTCCGTCTCGTCTGCGAGGTCGTCGTAGTTGTCCATGCGGATCCGACTCGCGAATTCCCGGAGCGAGATCGACTGAGCCTCGATCGCATCGAGGACCGGGATCGCATCCGCCGGGATCGCCGGAGTCACCGAAGCCGGAACCTCCGACGGTGTCTTCTCCTGCATCGTGGCGAGGATCGCGGCGGATCTGCCGACCGCCGGCTGACAGCAGACCGGATTCGGTTCTTCCGCCGGCGGTTCGAGAATCGGGGCGAGAAGGCCGCCCGTGAGAGCGAGGATGAAAACCGGTATGACGTCAGGCACTCGGAACTCCGGATCCGTCTGAAGGAGATCGTCAGTTCGTCCCCGCGGACATGGAGACGCTCCTGCACGAGGAATCGTTCGCCTCGAAACGGGGTTCGGACCACTCCGGGGGGACGATTCACCTCAGGATTGTCCTCGATCCGGCCAATTGGGGGCGTCCAGGCCGCAAACCGCGGTCAGCGACGGCATCATGAGCCCTCCATTCCTGACATTCACCCCCCCCTCTTTCGGATTGTTTCATGAATTCCACCTTGATCAGTCGCCCGGACGGGAGCCGCCGGCTCGATACCGGCTCACCCTGGGAGCCACGAATGGGCTACAGCCGAGCCGTTCAGGCGGGCCCTCTGATCGTGGTCTCCGGATGCGTTGGAATCCTCCCCGACGGTCGCTATCCCACATCGCTGGAAGACCAGACCCGACGATGCGTGGTCCGGATCGAGGAGGCCCTGGCTGCCTTCGGGGCCTCCCTCCAGCAAGTGATCAAGGTCCGTGTCTACACCACGGACATCGATCGCTGGGAAGAGATCGCCGCGGTCATGGGACCGACCTTCGACGAAATACGGCCTGCGAATCTGCTGGTCGAAGTCTCGAAGCTCGTGGACGATGCGTTGGTTGAAATCGAAGCCGAGGCGTGGCACCCGGCGGAATGAAGGAACTCGGTCTCGCTCAGGAGGTCAGCGCGACCGATTCCACGACCTCGAGTCCGAAGCCCGGGAGGGTCGGCCATGGTCGGGGATGGTTGGTGACGAGCCGGAGTTTCGAGAGGCCCAGATCCCGGAGGATCTGACTACCGATGCCAAGCTCTCGCTGATCCATGGGAATGACCTTGGCACCGACACCATCGGGACGGGCAAGATCCGGGGCGTTCACATCTTCTTCGCGGCGAGTCACCTCGTGCAACGACCCGGAGACCCTGGCATCACCGGATTCCGGACGCATGTAGACCAGGGCTCCGCGACCCGCCTTGCGGATCATGCGAAGCGTGGCTTTGAGGTCGTCACCGCTGGATCGATCGGATCCGTCAAGCTTGACGCCGAAGATGTCGCCAAGCAGATCCCGTCGCTGGACCCGGACCAACGTCGGATCGTCACACTCGATCGGTCGTCCATGAGCGTCGAGCTCACCCACGCCTCCGGCGCAGAGGGCGATGTGAGGGAGCGCATCAATGCTGCTTCTCCAGGCGATGAGCCGAAAAGTGCCTTCGGACGTGATGATGTCGCGCCCGCTGATCGGTTCGATCCGCTCGATCATCGCCTCGCCGGACAGGCGGTGTTGGATGATCTGTTCCACCGAGCACATCTTGAGATCATGTTCCCGACACAGCGCCTCGAGATCGGGCAGGCGGGCCATGTCTCCGTCGGGCTTCACCACTTCGATGATCGCGGCGGCAGGCTTGAGGCCGGCCAGACAACACAGATCCACGGACCCTTCGGTCTGTCCGGTCCGGACCAGCACACCACCGGGCCGCGATCGAAGTGGATTGATGTGACCGGGACGGACGAAGTCGTCGGTTCGAGAGGCCGGGTCCGCGAGCAGGCGGATCGTGGTGGCTCGATCGCTCGAACTGATACCGGTGCTCACATCATGTCGAGGGTGTCCATCGACCGAGATCGTGAACGGTGTCTGCCGGAGACTGGTGTTGATCGCGCCCTGTGGACCAAGCTCGAGGCGCTCGCACGTCTCGCCGTCCAGGGCGACGCAGAGATAGCCCCCGCCGACCCGGGTCAGGAAGTTGACCATTTCGGGCGTGACGAATTCGGCCGCCACCACGAAGTCGCCTTCGTTTTCACGATTCTCATCATCAACCAACACGATGATGCGTCCGGCGCGAAGGTCGTCGAGGATGTCAGGGATAGAAGAAAATTCCATAGGAGGGGCATGGTAGTGGCACGTCTCCGTGGTCAAGCCGACCACCGGGTGAGACCAGCCCGCACTCATCAGCGTCACCCCGGCCGAGTGCCGTCGCCTCGACTCCTGAGAATCAGGCTTTCCGGAGGCACACGAACCGACCTGAATGCTGAAAAACCGATTCTGAAAACAAGCCGAAGGCCGAATGACACCGGCCGCCCAAGCGGTGTCCGATATTAAATATCCTGAGTCGCCAATAATGGGTCTTGGCCGGAGATCTCGTGTCTACGAATTGATTCGTGCCTTTTGCCCTGAAACACGAAATAATTCGTAACTCGATCCGTTGGTCTGTCCAAAGACGACAAACCACCCCCCATCGATCTTTTCAAGAGCAGGAACTCATGGCCCGTCCGAAATCAAATCCCGACCCCGAACGACGACGACCCACCGAAGCGGAATGCAACATCCTCTCGATCCTCTGGGATCGGGGTTCGGCCACGGTTCGCGAGGTCTATGACGACGTGTCCCAGCGTCAGGAACTCGGGTACACGACGGTCCTCAAGTTCATGCAGATCATGACGAAGAAGGGGCTTCTCGAACGCGATTCGTCGGTACGGCCCCAGGTATTCCGACCCGCCCGCGACAAGGCGGACGTCCAGCAAGACATGGTCGGCGACCTGCTCGATCGCGTCTTCGGTGGATCGACCGAGAGCCTCGTGCTCGGCGCCCTCGCCAGCCGACCGTCGACCCCGGAGGAGATCGCCAAAATCAGAAGGTTCCTCGATGAGATGGAAGGTGATTCGGCGTGAGCCTGTCTCAACTGCTTGAAATTCTCGGTCTCACGGCGCTTCACATGCTCTGGATCGGCTTTCTGATCGGAGCCGTGACGTTCGGGCTGCTCCAATCGAGTCGAACGGCCGCCCCCCGAGTCAGGCACGCCTGTTCGGTCATTGGGTTGGCCGCCCTCCTCGTCGGCACCGTCTCGACCTTCGTGTTCCTGACGGCGACGACCTCCACCGCGGCCATCTTCCCCATCGATGTGACCAGCCCTTTCTCCTCCGATGGCCGGCCCCTTCCGTTGCAGACCGCTGCGGAGGCGACCGGCTCCGAGATTCAAAGGACCGGTCCCCACCATGCGTTGATCTCGATGATCGCCTGGGGTTGGATCGCCGGAATCACGATCATGTCCATCCGCTTGACGCACCTGTGGCTCAAGGTTCGGAGACTCCGGGTCATCGGCATCGTCAGTCCACAAGCATGCTGGACCGAGATGTTCGAAACCCTGAAATCACAGGTCGGCATCCATTCTCGAGTCTCGATGATGATCAGCCACACCACCGACTCGCCGATGGTCGTCGGTTGGCTGAGGCCGCTGGTGCTCGTGCCTGCGACCGCGTTCACCTCACTCACCCCCGAACAAATCCGCATGGTCCTCACCCACGAGCTTCAGCACATCGCCCGGCGTGATCACCTCGTGAACATGCTCCAGGCCTTCATCGAAGTCCTGCTCTTCTTCCATCCGGTCACCTGGTGGCTTTCCGAACAGATCCGCGTCGAACGAGAGAATTGTTGCGACGACGGGACCGTCGACCTGACGGGCTCTCCCCGGACCTTCGCGGAGGCGTTGCTCGTACTCGAGTCACTCCGCACCGAAAAAACGTATTCACCCCAACAACTCACTGCCACAGGAGGTTCCCTCATGCATCGCATCTCACGTCTCTTCGGATCCAGAAAACCCCAGCCGCTGAATGTTGGATGGCGTTCGCTCTCCGCCTGCACGCTGCTCGCCACCGCAGGCCTTGTCTTCACCACCGCGACCATCGAACCGAGCGCCGCCGCTCAGGATCGTCGCGTCGTCGATGCTGAAGAGGTCGATCTCGACGAGCTCAAGACGCGGATCGAAGAGCGCATCCTCGCCATGGGAACCGACCTTCGCCAGCAGGTCGCCGCCGGAGAAATCACCGCCGACGCCGCCCGGGCCCGCTTCGAGGAAGGCGAGCAACGGATGTGGATGCGATACCGCGCTGCGGAAGCGAAGCAGATGTCAGGAGAGAAGAAGGTCGGGTCCGACCATGACGAGGCGATCGCGAAGCTGACCCAGATGGTCAAGGACGGCGAGATCACCCGCGAGCAGATGCAGCAGCGTCTCGCGCGAATGAAGATGGCTGGCGACAAGGCGGCCGAGCGGGACCTGGATGAACTCAAGACCCGGATCGAGGAACGCATCCGCGCCCTGGGCAAGGATCTCCGCCGACGGGTTGCGGCGGGCGAGATCAGCGAAGCCGACGCCAAGAAGCGGTTCGACGAAGGTGAGAAGAGGATGTGGATGCGATACCGCGCCGCGGAAGAGAAGATCGCCGCCGCCGGAAAATCGAAGACGGAGAAGATCGACCTCGAAAAACTCAAGGCACGGATCGAGGAACGCGTCCGCACCATGGGCGAAGATCTCCGCCGGCAGGTCGCGGCGGGGGAGATCAGCGAAGTCGAAGCGAAGGCCCGCTTTGAAGAAGGTGAACGACGCATGTGGATGCGCTATCGCGCTGCCGAGGAGAAGAACGCCGAAGCCACCAGGGCCGAGGCGAAGAAAGGTGCGATCGATCTCGACGATTTGAAGGCGAAGATCGAAGAACGCGTCCTCGCCATGGGAAGAGATCTCCGCCAGCGGGTCGCAGCCGGTGAGATCAGCGAAGCAGACGCGAAGGCCCGCTTCAAAGAAGGCGAAAAGAGGATGTGGATGCGGTACCGCGCCGCCGAGGAAAAGGCCGACGATTCCACGAAGAAGCCCGGGAGTGAACGCCGGACATCCGGGGACGACTTCGACGCCGCAGTCGAGAAGATGACCCAGATGGTCAAGGACGGCAAGATCACCCGCGAACAGATGCAGCGGAGGCTCGACCGCATGAAGCAGGCCGCGGATTGAACATCGAGCCGGCGTTCACGCCGGTGACCGACCACCACGACCCTCGTGGCGACGACATGCTCGACGCCACGGGGGTCTTCTCATGACGTTTGAGATCTCCTCGCCGTGTCGACCACCGATACTCCGGGAACGTTCTTCGATCGCCCCGATCCGAACGAGCTCGGCGACCGGGGAATCCCGGATCAGCGGCGGACCGTAGGATGCCGCCATGACCCTACGAAGACAGAGTCGTTCCAACGCCGCCGATCGCCGTCGCCACGAGAAGGTCGCGATCGAACTCACCTCGATCCCGACCGCCGCGGGGCGTGAATTCCGCGTGCAGGCGTATCTCGATCGCTGGCTCGGTGAACGACGCCGCAGTCTTTCCTGGAAGCGGGACGGTGACGGCAACCTGTTGATCACCCGCAAGGCCCGCGGTCGTCGCCGCGAAGGCCCCGCCCCACTTCTGATCACCGCCCACCTGGACCACCCGGCATTCGTCGTCTCGAAGGTCCTCGACGACCGGACGGTCGAAGCGGAGTTTCGAGGCGGCGTCCACGACCCATACTTCGAAGATGCTCGCATCGAGTTCCACGACTCCGACGACCGGGTCGTTCGCGGCCGTCTCACCGATCTCCGAAAGCCCGACGAGGCGTGTCCGTTCAAGACCGTGACCGTACGGCTCTCCCGGAAGAATCCCGCGCTGGCGAAGGGTGACATCGGACGCTGGGCCTTTCCCGATGCGAAGATCACCGGGCAAGGAGACGCGAGGATTTTGAAGACGCACGCGTGCGACGACCTGGCCGCGGCGGCCGCCGCGCTCTGCGCCTTCGACCGGATTCGCACCCGGAAGGGCCAGGAACACGTGGGTCTCCTCTTCACCGTGGCCGAAGAGGTCGGATTCGTCGGCGCCATCGGAGCCGCCACAAACGGTCTGGTCCGCAAGAACGCCCGGCTCGTCTGCCTCGAGAACAGCCGCTCCTTCTCGGAGAGTCCGATCCACGGCGGACCCATCGTTCGCGTGGGCGATCGCATGACGGTCTTCAGCCCGGAACTCACCAACGAGATCTCCACCCTGATGACCGCTCATGCCGCGACGGACCCGAAGTTCAAGTGGCAACGAAAGCTGATGGCGGGAGGTGCCTGCGAGGCCACGGCCTTCTCCGCCTTCGGATTCCAGTCGACCTGCCTCTGCCTGCCCCTGGGCAACTACCACAACATGCGGCGGATCGATGAGGTGGTGGCGGGCGAACGCCCGGCCAGGGTGGGGCCGGAAATGATCGGCATCGACGACTATCACGGCCTGATCGAGATGCTTGAAGTGGTCGCCGGCGGGCTCGATGAATCTCCGGGAAAGGCCGAGGTCTCCCCGCTCCCCGAGCGGCTTCGGAAGCTCCGGGAGAAACATCAATTCGTCCTGAATGCATGAGGCCGATAATCCTTGGACAATTGATTTTTTGCGAAGGTCCTTGACTGGTCCGGGTTGACGCTGAACAGTTGTCTGCCTTCCTATCTGGTCTTCACTCACTCCACGGCGAACCCACCATTCACCTTGCCTTCGTGATCGCGTTTCTCGCCGCAGCCGCATCTTGCGTTGTTGGAGGAGATGATTTCACCTCCGTCAGAGAGGCGAAGAAGAAACCGATTTGTTCGCCTCCCCTTGGTTCTGCCGCCGACTCCGAACTCATTGCAAGCGTGAATCTTGAGTCATTTGCCGCGGATGTGGTTCATGGTCTCGCCAATGTGACCATCGTCGGAGACAGCATCAACAACGATGGACAATCTGGGTTCATGTTCAGCGGCTACATGCTGGAGTGGCGCCCCCTGAGATGGCGGCAGGTCCACCCCCCGATCAACGCCAATGGTATTTCGACCGGTTGCTGGTTGGAAGTATCCGGAGCGGCCAACTATCAACTCGTTCGACCGGGGCAAACCCCACTCCACGCCTCTGCTTTCGCGGGAACCCACTTGCGGTCGATGCGTACCATTCGAGGCAGCGGCTGGTCGGGACGGGCCATGTCGAATGGATTCAATTTCAACAGCTTCAACTTCGAGGCCGGGATGCTCCGAAGCGCTGGAGCGGACCGCAGTTTCCTACGCCACGACGGTGCCTATAGACATCGGCTCATGATCATCGGTGACGATCAACCCACGACCCGGAACCGATGGGAGATCCGATCCCGGAACTCGGAAATCGGGACCGGCTGGACCGCTTCAACCGGCAGTATCGAGTTCACTGGCCCGGATGAGCCCGGCCTGAGATGGTTCGATCACGTGATCGATGGGAGCCCGAGTGGCCGGGGACACATCGGCTCGGGCCTCTTCTCCTCGGGCGACCCGTTTGATTCCGAGACCCAGGTCGGCCTCGCAGGCGTGATCATCACCGACCTCGACACCCCGATAGGACTCGGCCTCACCTACGTTGGTCAGGGAGGCTGGCGATCGGAGAATCATCGATATCGCTACGGCTCCACCCAGTCTCCGGACGTCTCGGGCCCTTGGGGCCAATACCCCGCCGGTTACAGCGACGATGCCATCAGGCGCCACATGCGAGCGCATGAAACCAGTCACGTGATGATCTGGATCGGATCGAACAATGCCGGGGTGGATTCAGAATTCCCAGTGTTCACTGCCGCGGATGTTCGGAAGATCATGGAGCGATATCGAGAAGCCCATCAGGTTCTTGAGGACGAAGACCCTGACCTACAACCCCTTCAGTTCCTGCTGATATCGCCCTATACATTCAAGGACGCAGGGTTTTACGAAGGCTACGCTGAGCAACTTCGGCTTCTCGCCGGAGACGACGTCGCATTCATCGATCTCCATGGTCTCGTCAAGGAATCATTCGGTTCTTATGACGATTGGAGCTCCGAACTCCTCGCTGACGGCGTGCACCCGAATCTGAACGGGGCTCGGACCTTCGCTGCCATGATCTGGAATGAACTGGTGAGGAGTGTGGGCCCGGCGGCAGATCTGGACCGAAACGGCCTTGTTGATGCCGCCGACTTCGGTCTCCTTCTGCTCGACTGGGGCCGAACCGGCCACCCCCGCCCCGCGGACCTCGACCGAGACGGTCAGGTCGACAGTGCTGATATCGGTCTCCTCCTTCTCGAATGGGCCACAACCGCCGATTGAGCGATTCCATCGAGGTCAAGTCCGAGCCTCCGGTATCCTTCCGGCGATGAACGTGAACCAGCAGACGATGGCCGATCCGCTCGGCCGGATCGAGGCCGCGGTGGCCACCACCGTGCACCGAGTCGGTGGCGAAGTCGCCTCCGGCATCAACGCCGCCCTCAAGCCCAGCGCCAAACCCGAATTCGGCGACTTCCAACTCAACGCGGCGATGCCCCTGGGGAAGAAACTCGGACGAAATCCGCGGGAGGTGGCGAGCGAGCTGGCTCAAACGTTGTTCTCCGAAGAGATCGGCGTGACCGATCTCATAGAGGAGCCCGAAATCGCGGGCCCCGGATTCCTGAACCTCCGCCTGCGTCCGGAAGCTCTGGCCGCCGCCCTCGCCGGGATGGATGACGAAGCCCTCGGCGTCCACACCGAGACTCGACCGCATGCGGTCACGATCGACGTCTGCGGCGTGAACGTGGCCAAACAGATGCACGTCGGACACCTCCGATCGACGGTCATCGGCGATACCGTCGCCCGCCTCTTCGAACGACTCGGACGCACCGTCCACCGCCAGAATCACCTCGGCGACTGGGGCCTCCCCATCGCCATGACCCTGCACTCCCTGATCTCCCGCGGAACCGATCTGGACGCCCTCGACCTCGACGCCCTGAACACGGCCTACCGCGAGGCCCAACTTGAAGCACGCGGTGACGCCCGCGGGCTCGCCGCGGCGAAGGAACGCCACTGCGGTCCCCATCGAGTGGCCGAGCTGGAGACCCAGGAGGCTTCCGCAAAGGATGCTCAGGCCGCGGCCCGCGAGGCTCTGGTCCGCCTGCAATCTGGTGATCCGGCGATGGTCGCGGCCTGGAAGCGACTGATCGAAGTGACGATGGTCGAGGTCTACCGAGCCACTTCACTGCTCAACACCCGGATCACGCCGGAGTCCGAGCGTGGCGAGTCAAGCTTCCGGAAGGAGCTCGCAGGTGTGGTCGATGACTTCGTCGAGAAGGGCCTTGCGGTCGAAGACGACGGCGCCCTGGTGGTTCGATTCGACGACCGGGAACGTCCGATGCTGGTTCGAAAGCGGGACGGCGGCTTCCTCTACGCGACCACGGATCTCGCGGCCTTGCGGTATCGCGTTCAGGATCTCGACAGTGATGAGGTGATCTACGTCGTCGATGCCCGTCAGCGGGACCACTTCAAGGACGTCTTCGACGCGTGTCGGCAGATCGGCTGGGCCACGCTGCCCGACGGCGTGGAATCAAAGCTCGTGCACCTGGGTTTCGGCACGGTGCTCGGTCCCGACAAGAAGCCTCTGAAAACGCGGAGCGGCGCCAACTTCAAGCTCATGGATCTGCTGGAAGCGGCGGTGAATCGCGGCGTGGACGCGGTTCAAGCCCGGGCCGACGATCCGAAGGCTCCAACCCACGGCCTGCCGGCTTCGGAGCTAGAAGCCATCGGACGGTCGGTGGGTATCGCGGCCATCAAGTACGCCGACCTCTCCGCGGATACCGGCCGGGACTACGTCTTCGACCTCGACCGCATGGTGGCGTTCGAAGGTGATACCGGGCCGTACCTGCTGTATGCACACGCGCGTCTCAGTTCCATGATCGAGAAGGCCGGTGATGCGTTCGACCCCGCGGCCCCCCTGCTCGTGGTGACCCCCGAAGAACGCAAACTCGTCCTGCTGCTTCTCCGATACGGCGCTGCGATCCAGGATGCGACCACCGCGCTGGAACCCAGCCGTCTCTGCCGGTACCTCTACGCGCTCGCCACCGAGTTCAGCACGTTCTACGGCGCCTGTCCGGTACTCAAGGTGGAGGATCCGACGGTTCGAGGATCCCGGCTTCGACTTGTGGGTCTCACCCGCCGGGTTCTTGCCGACGGCCTCGACTGCCTCGGTATGGAAGCCCCCTCCCGCATGTGACCAAGAACCGCCCCGCGGAGCCCGATCCAGATGCGCACGATTCCCGATCATCCAAACCTTCGCACCCATGAACATCCCCTGATCGGACACAAGATCAGGATCCTCCGTGACGTGGAGACCAGTCCTCAGACGTTTCGTCGGGTTCTGGGTGAGATCGCGGGACTGATGACGTATGAGGCGGTCCGGGACCTGCCGACATCAACCTGCACGGTCCGCACCCCGATCGCGGAATGCGAGGCGATTCGTCTGGCCGCCCCCATCACCATCGTCCCCATCCTTCGGGCCGGACTGGGCATGACCGACGGCATTCTTTCCCTCGTTCCCGAAGCCCGGGTCGGGCACATCGGAGTGCAGCGGGACGAGTCGACCAAGCGGCCGGTCGAGTACTACGAAAAACTGCCGCCTGACGTGGCCAACGGACCGGTGCTGGTGGTGGATCCGATGCTCGCCACCGGCGGCAGCGGCGCCCATGCGGTGAGGTACCTCAAGGACCAGGGTTGCCGACAGATCCGGTTCCTCTGTCTGGTCGCCGCACCCGAAGGAGTTCAGCACATGTACGAGACCCACCCCGAAGTGGTGGTCCATGCAGCGGTGCTGGATGAGCGACTCGATGAACGCGCCTACATCGTCCCGGGCCTCGGCGACGCGGGTGATCGAATCTTCGGGACCCTCTGATCCCGCTCCCGCGGCGGATTGCTGGCGCCAGCGGCTCCTTTCAGCGATGATTCGAACATGGCCGAAAAGAAGAACACCGATTTCAAACGACCCGGAGGCTACGCAACCCCACGCGGTGCGATGCAGGTTCAGGCGGAAGCCGCCCGGGCCTTGCAGGAAGCCGACATCCGTCTCCTCGGAGATCAGGTCGCCGGCCATGCGCCCGCCGAGACGGCGGTGAAGCCGACCTTTCAGTCCGATGGCCCCGACACTCGCCTCTACGTCGGTGACTGTCGAGACGTTCTTCCCAATCTTCCCGATCGGGGCAAGGTCGACCTCGTCTTCGCCGACCCGCCATTCAACTGGGACGTGCCCTACGACGAGTGGGCCGACGGGATGCCGCGGGCCGAGTTCGAAAGATTCACCTACGACTGGATCGACGCCTGCGTCGACTGCCTTTCAGATGACGGCTCCATCTGGATCAACATTCCCGATGACACCGCGGCGGAGATCGTCATGCATCTCAAGCGTCGCGGCCTGAGCATGATCAACTGGTGCGTCTGGCATTTTCGATTCGGTCAGCACCGGGACAGTTCCTTCATCATGAGCAAGGTTCACGCCTTGTACTTCGCGAAGGATCCGACGAGTCGAAAATGGAATCCCGATGCGATCCTCGAGCAGTCGGATCGAGCCGCGATCTACAACGATCCCCGGACGCAGGCCAAATCCAGCCATGCCGGCATGCGAGTGCCGATGGACGTCTGGTACGGGCCGTACTGGGGTCGGGTGCAGGGCAACAACAAGGAACGTCGCCATCGCCATCACAACCAGATTCCCGAGGTCTATCTCGAGCGGGTGATTCTGGCCTGCTCCAACGAAGGCGATCTGGTTCTCGATCCGTTCTGCGGGAGTGGGACCACTTCGACCGTCGCCCGTGCCTGGAACCGTCGTTCCATCACCACGGAATACGGCGCCGGAAACGCGGAAAGCGCCTGGGAGCGGATCAACGAGGTCGGGATGATCCGCAAAGGTCAGTCGACCGGAGGCTCGAGTGCGATCGCACCCGTGCGGGGCGGAAAGAAATCTCGGTCCTGAGCCGTCCGACGATCAGTCGCCCTTCGGTGTCCACGGAACGTCGGCCACGCCTGCCGCATGATTCGCGGCTCGACTCATGGCAAAGAGCAGATCGCTCAGGCGGTTGATCCACTGGATCGCTTGCGGCGTGACCGGCTCGCCATGACCCAGATGAACCATGAATCGCTCCGCCCGACGGCACGTCGTCCGGGCGAGATGAAGCCGGGCCGCGGTTTCGGTTCCTCCCGGCATGACGAACAACCGGATCTCCGGTGCGGCGGCGCTGTATTTGTCGATGAGCGTCTCGAGAATCGCGACATCCTCATCGGTGAAGCGTCCGACCTTGTCGCTGTTCTTCGCGCCCTCCGGCGTCGCGAGATCCGCGCCGAGATCGAAACATCGTGACTGCAGTTCCAGCAGGTCGATCCGCAGGTCACTCGCAAATTCGTCTTCGCCCTCGATGCCTGAAATCGCCAGACCAAGGCAGGCATTCAACTCGTCCACGGTTCCGTAGGCTTCGATGCGCGGGTGGTCCTTGCCGACCCGGTCACCTGAAAAAAGGCCGGTCTTGCCATCGTCGCCGGATCGGGTGTAAAGCTTCATGCGAGTCGAATCACCAATAGGAGGATTTCAGGAATGGACGACGCCGCGGAGGCGTCACGTTTCAAATCAGCGTGAGGGCGGTGGAACGGACTTCGCGAGTCCGTCCCGGGCGGATTCCGGCAAACCATCGTCATCGGGGCGAAGAACCAGGTCAGGCTCGACCAAACGCCCACCATCGTTGTCTCGGATCGCGATCAGGAAGCCCGGTCGGAACCCACCGGATGCAACCTGCCCATCGGCATCCATCACGATCATGCCGACCTGGTGATGCGGGCGCAGGTCACCGACCTTTTCGACCCGCTGCAGCGTCTCCACCACCGCGTCGCGAGGCGTACCTCCTCGCCGGAGGGTCTCGACCGCCACCGCGCCAGCACAGATACCGGAGATGAGTTCGCCCGTGCCAGTGGCGATCGCCTGCCCGACGCCGGGATCGACGAACAATCCATGTCCGGCGATCGGTGAGTCACCGACTCGGCCGGGAACCTTGAAAGGAAGGCCACTGGTCGAGCAAGCCGCCCCGAGCCGGCCCGTCCCATCACGAGCAAGGACGCCGATGGTGTCATGCCCGGCAGGGGCAGCCCCCTCTCGGCCACCGGAATGAGGGCGGAACAATCGTCCACCAGCTTCAGTCCCGAGCCCGGGATCGACCGGACGAAGGCCACGTTCCGCACTTCCAGCATCAGCGGCGGGTCGAGCGTTCCAAGCCTGCCATGCTTCTCGGGCCTCGGCTGCCAGAAGGTCCGATGATTCAAGTCCATGTCGGTCGGCGAAATCATCCGCATCCTCGCCGCACAGGAGACGGTGTTCGGTCCGCTCCATCACCAGCCGCGCCACATCGACTGGATGCAGATGGCGGCGGAGGCCACAGACCCCGCCAAACCGAGCCGGAGACAGCATCAACGCACCGTCAAGGGAAACCCGGCCCGACGCGTCCGGTAATCCGCCGAAACCGACGCTGTCGACAAGCGGATCCATATCTGCGTGCCGACAGGCCTGAGCAAGGGCCTCGATCAGCGTTGCATCCGTCTGGTCCTTCGCCATCCATGAAATCCATGCGGACTCGATGGCGGCCAACGAGAATGACCAGGTCGCCACGATGGCTGGGCTGGGTGGAGGCGGGATCATGGAGAGGAGACGATAACACCGGTCCAGATCGCACCAAGCCTCTGCTTTGATGCCCGACACGACAAAATCGAGGATCCGTGGAACCGAACCATCGTTTCAGACGAAACTACAGGGTCGGATCCCACTTCTTTGGTCCCATGATCCGACGGGGACGTCCGTTTCCGGTCAGCCACAAACGCTGCCGCACGAAACGAATGTCTTCGGGACGCGTCCTCCCTCGGGAAGACAACGGTTCGGTTTCCCCGAAAGGGAGATCGACGACCAACCTCGGTTTTTGTTCGACGAGATCACGGCCGAAATCCGTGCTCGCCGAAGCTACCATCGCTCACCCGTGAAACGGATGTGCGACCCGACCAGAGTCGGGAACTCTCTTTTTGCGATTCGCGACCCATTCCATGAGTCCGCAATCGCAGCTGCTTTGCTTTTGGGACCTCCGTCCCCGAGCCCTTCTGGAGTCAAGTGAATGCGTCAAGACACGAACCCAACGAAGCGAACAGGCTTCACGATCGTCGAACTGCTGGTGGTTGTTTCGATCATCGCCCTGCTCATCGCGATCCTCCTCCCCGCCATCGGCAAGGCTCGAGACGCCGCCCGCATCACCCAGTCACAGGGCAACATGCGGAACCTCGCGGTCGCCAATGACACCTACGCCGCCGACTGGGCCGACCGCCAGTTCACGGCCTGCCCCGACGACGCGGGCATCGTGGGTGGTGACGGAGTCGCTTACGGCAATCAGATCGGCTGCATGGGCCAGCAACTCGTCGGTTACGACGCCAACGGTGCCCTCTGGGGCTGGTGGTGTGCCGGCGGCATCTGCGGTGGTGGCTACCCCGGCGACGCCGGCTACTGGGGCGGTTGCTTCAACTACTGCTTCGTGCCGCAGGCTCGGAACAATCCGTACTTCGGAGCCTTCCGTCTGCCGTGCACCAAGGCCTTCAACTCGTACGTCGGCGACCGCTGGTACGACAAGGTCTTCTTCGCACCCAAGGACGTGATCCCGATGCGGATCGCCGAGAACTTCTTCG
>NYSW01000092.1 GCA_002683195.1 Phycisphaerae bacterium | reverse complement strand
TCCTGCGGTTGCTCGCCGTCCTGCGGTTGCTCGCCGTCCTGCGGTTGCTCGCCGTCCTGCGGTTGCTCGCCGTCCTGCGGTTGCTCGCCTTCCTGCGGTTGCTCGCCGTCCTGCGGTTGCTCGCCGTCCTGCGGTTGCTCGCCGTCCTGCGGCTGCTCGCCGTCCTGTTGCTGCTCGCCGTCCTGTTGCTGCTCGCCGTCCTGCGGCTGCTCGCCGTCCTGTTGCTGCTCGCCATCCTGTTGCTGCTCGCCATCCTGTTGCTGCTCGCCGTCCTGTTGCTCTTGGACCGATTCCAGTTGGCGAAGCAGTCGATGGGCCAGTTCTGCATTCGCCCTTGCATCCAGATTCGTTGGGTCGGCGTTGATGGCGTCGCGAAAATGATCAAGAGAGGTCGTGACTCGATCGATGGCTTCCTGCATCGGATCGGCCTGTTCGCCGGCCCCGTCGTCGGACGGCATGGCGGGGGAGGGATTCTGCAGTTCCTGCAGGGCCTCGGCGTAGCGGGCGGTTCCCTCGTTGTACATCGCTCGGGCGGCCAGTTCGGCGTTCCCGAGCGTGGCGGCTTGTCGGAAGGCTTCGGCGGAGGTTCCCAGTTCGCCGGCGCGAAAAGCGGCGACGCCTCGGTTGTACGAGGCCGCGGCTTGTCGCGGATCGGCTTTTTCCACCGCACTCCAGGCGGTGGCCGCTTCCATCCAGGCCTCTCGGGCCATGGCATCCTCGGCGGTTGCGACCAGAGATGCGATCTCCGCTCTCGACGCGGAGCGATTCGGAAGTCCGCGGTCGATCGCCGTGGGCGTCGGGGGACTGGTGGCCGCCAGGGATCCGGCGCAGATGAACAGGCCGAAGATCAGAAATGATCGGCCGCAGGAGAGCCTTGGGGACGGGGAGGAACGAATCAGTGACTTCATCCGGTGTTCCTCCGTTCGGGGTTCGGACTCACGGGTTCGGCGGGGGTTCTTCGCCGTTCTGCGATCAGGGTGTCAAGCACCAGGAGGATGAGGGCGGCCACGGCGAACCATCGGAAACGAGGTGTCTTCTGCTGGGTGACCGACGACGCCTGGTCTCGACGATCGATGGTTTCGACCCACTGGTCGAAGAATTCGCTCAGGTCGACGAGACTGGTTCCGGCCGGGACGAAGATGCCTCCGCCCGCGGTCGCGACCGAAGTCAGAAGCGAAGGATCCATGCGACTCCAGACCTCCTGACCTTCATGGCGAATCCAGGTTGGTTGTCCGTTGACGAGGGTCGGAATCCGGGCTCCGTCTCCGTCATCACCGATGCCCACGGTGTAGACGCGAGCACCGTGCTTCTTCCAGGCGGTGGCCGCGGCTTCCACGGGAAAACTGCCCATGTCCTCACCATCGGTGAGCACCACGATGGCCTTGCCGACCGGTTCGTCGTCCGGGAATGCGTTCGCGGCGACCCGGATGGCATCGCCGAGCATCGAACCTCCTCGGGTGGTGCTTCGGGGAGAAAGTTCCGCGACCGTGGTCTTGAAGGCGTCGTAGTTGAGGGTGAGCGGACTGCGAACCGTGGCGTCCCCCGCGAAGTCGACGAGGCCGACCCGATCACCGGCCATCGCGTCCACGGCATCTTCGATGAAGAATCGTGAACGATCGAGTCTGGAGGGGGAAGCGTCCGTGGCGAGCATGCTGCGGCTCACATCGACCACGAAGAAGACGTCCATGCCGCGTCGATCGGTCTCGACGTACCGAACGCCCCATCGGGGGTCGGCCAGAGCGAAGACCACCAGGACCAGTGCGATGGTCGAGAGGATGGCTCGAACCACGGGACGGAAGTTACTGAGATGCGGCGCCAGGCGAACCAGCATCGGATGATCGGCGAACCGTTCCAAGGCTCGCCGCCGAGCGAAGATCGACCAGGCGGCCAGGAGGCCGATGCCGACGACGAGCCAGATCCAGCGAAACGCCTCGGGATGTTCGAAGACGGAGTTCACGGGATGGTCCGGAAGCGGGTGTTGACCAGCAGGAGTTCGAGACCCAGCAGAATCAAGACGACCAGAAGGATCGGTGGAATCTGGATCCGACCAAGATCGAGGGGGGCCACGGCGAGATCCCGGTAGAGCCGGTATCGCCGCTGCTCGGTGGTCGTCTTCTCCAATTCGTCGATCGCGGCGTAGATGTCCCGGAGGGAGTCCGTATCGGTGGCCCGGAAGTAGCGGCCTCCCGTCGCTTCGGAGACTCGAGTGAGAGTCTCTTCGTCGATCGAGACCCGGATCTTGGTCATCCGTCGCTGACCGAACATGTCCATGGCGGGGATCGCTGCCACACCGTCCGAGCCCACGCCGATCGCGTAGACCTTCACGCCGAAGGCCTGGGCGATCTCTGCCGCGGTATCGGGATCGATGTCGCCGGCATTGTTCTCTCCGTCGGTCAGAAGCACGATCACCCGACTCTTGATTCGTCGCCCCTCGGCATCGGCTCGGTCATCCAGTTCCCGCAATCGTTCCACCGCGAGGGCGATCGCATCACCGATCGCGGTCCCATCCTCGTTTCGTTGGGTCGCGATGCGTACACCATCGACGGCGTCCACCACATGGGCATGGTCGAGGGTGAGCGGACTGGCGGTATCGGCGTTGCGGGCGAAGGTGATCAGTCCCACGAGATCATCGGGCCGCCCGGGAAGATCCTCGTCGCCCGCGATGAATTCCGTGAGGACCTTCTTGACGGCAGTGAGTCGATCGACCTGGCCGCCCTCCAGCTTGAAGTCGAGGGCCGCCATCGATCCCGAGCGGTCGATCACCGACTGGATGGCGATGCCTTCGACGAAGACGCGGCTTCGCTCGTTCGCCTTGATCGGCCGGGCGATGCAGATGATCAGCAGGGCGATCGCGGTCATCCGAAGGGCGGCTGGCACCCAGCGGAAACGTGCGATCCATGATCGGCCGACGGAGGCGAGAACGGAGGTTCGCGAATGCAGGATCGTCGCACGTCGACGCCGCAGCATCGGCAGCCAGGCCAGAAAGGCCAGTGGCATCAGAAGAAGCCACCAGATCGCTCCCGGATGGAATCCCAGCTCCCCGCCGGCGATTCGGTCGAGCCAATTCGTCATGACCGCTCCTCCAGTCGGTCGAGACCATCCACCGCCTCGTCGACTGCTCGTCGCCGGTGGTGGGAATGCGATCGGGAAGCCACGTTTTCGGTGGGGGAATCCGATGCGGGATTCGAGGATGTGATTTCGGGGGGGGCCGGTCGCGGCCCGACCTTGTGCACGAAATCCCTCACCAGTTGAAGATCCCGCCCGGCTTCCGTGGACGCGGGACGGTCACCGGCGAATTTCACCAGGTCGGCCGAACGCAGGAGATTCCCCAGAAGGCGAGCGTGTTCGGGATCGACTTCGGGGTGTCGGCCGGCTTCGCGAATGAACTCCGGCGTCGTTCGATCCGGAGCCGCGATTCCATATCGGCGTTCCATGAAATCCCGGGCGATGTCGGTGAGCCCGATGTAGAAACGATTGACCCGGCCTCGAGGAAGATCATCGCCCGCGGCCAGTTCGTCGAGTCGAGCGAGGGCCCAGGTGTCGGCCGGCACGGGGGGAGGCGTCGGACGAGGCCGCCGCCACCACCGAACGAGCAGGAAACCGATCAACGCCGCGGCCAGCAATGACAGGGTGATCCAGAGCACGGGCCAGGGTCGGTCGATGGGAACGTCCACGGCCCCGGAGATGTCCCGATAGGTCTCGGGAGTGGCATCAAGCCCGGTCACCGATGCCACATCCATCGATCGAGCCGGGGTCTGCGCATCCGCGGTTCCGAGTCGGATACCGAAGGCCGGGAGTTCGACCACGCCGCTCGCAAAGGTTCGAATCTCCCAGGCGAACGCGACCGTTCCGGCGGTCGGAGCGGATGCTGGAGGCACGGAGCCGAGGATCTCGAATTCACCCAGCGGTTGATCCCGCGTCGGCCAGACTGGCCGCAGTTCGCCGGAGGCCGGCGTGTCGGAATCGATTTCAAGCCGCAAGCGAACGGGCAGGCCCACTTCCGCCGGCGTGTTCTGCAGTACCAGGCGAGCCGGAGTTCCGTCGAAGTCGAGTTCGATCGCATCCCCGGGGCGCCAGGGCGGCGAGCTGGGGGCATCCTCCGCGGTGGGCTCATTCATGCTTCCCGGCGGGGCGAGCATGGTCGACGGCATGGGTGGGGCGTCCTGGACACCGGGGCCGGACGACGCGGCGCTGCCGATGCTGAACGCGAAGACCATTGCGAGGACCGTCTTCGGACGAGGAATGATCGATCGTTCCTGGTTCATCGCGACCGTCTCCGCTCGCGGCGTCGAAAGTAGGTCGTGAGCGGTTCGACGAAATCGGAACCGGTCTCGAGCAGCAGGGGATCGAGGCGCATGCGGCGGAAGGCGGTGTCCCGTCGTTCCGTCGCCGATCTGGTGGCCTCCTCGAAGCGTCGCCGTACCCGTCGCCGCCCGGTATCGACGAGGGAGCGTTGCCCGGTCTCGGGATCGGTGAACTCGACCAGGCCCATGGCGGGGATTTCATGTTCTCGCTGATCGCTCACCACGACCGGCACGACGTCGTGTCGACGACGTGCGGCCAGTAATGAACGTTCCCAGCCCTGGTCGAGGAAATCGCTCACCACGAAGACCACGGCCCGTTGCCGGAGAACCCGGTCCAGTTCCCCGACCGCCGCTCCGATTCCCGTTCCCTGCCCCTTCGGACGGATGGCCAGAAGATCTCGAACGATTCGCATCACGTGACGGGTGCCCTTGCGGGGCGGAACGAATCCTTCGACCTGGTCGGTGAAGGAGAGCAGGCCGATCTTGTCGTTGTTCATCGCCGCGCTGAAGGCCACCGTGGCGGCGAATTCGGCCACCAGTTCCCGCTTGAATCGATCGACGGTGCCGAAGGACAGGGAACCGGAGAGATCCGCCGCGATCATGACGGTGAGTTCCCGTTCCTCACGAAACAACTTGATGTGCGGATCGCCGAGCCGGGCGCTGACATTCCAGTCGATCGAGCGGACATCGTCGCCCACTTGATAGGGACGGACCTCCTCGAACTCCATGCCGCGTCCCTTGAAGGCGGCATGATATTGACCGGCGAGGGCGTCGTTGACGACCTGTCGGGTGCGCAGGCGAATCCTTCGCACGCGGCGAAGGAGTTCGCGCGCGTCTTCTGCGGCGGTCGCCTCCGCGATTTGAGGTTGTTCTCGACGGCGGAACACGGTCGTATCAAGGCACCGGAATGTGATCGAGCAGGGCGGCAACAATGTCGTCGGCGGTCTTTTCCTCCGCTTCGGCCTCGTAACTGAGTCCGATTCGGTGTCGCAGAACGTCGGGGGCCGCATCCTTGACATCCTGAGGAACGACGTAGCCCCGGCCGTCTAGGAACGCCTTCGCCCGGGCGACGAGCACCAGGGCGATGGAAGCACGGGGTGAAGCGCCGAAGTCGACGAGTTCCCCGAAGGGGAGTCCGGCGGCGGCTGGATCCCGGGTCGCCACGACGAGGTCGACCACGTAATCACGAATGCGGTCGTCGACGTGGATCCGATCGAGGACGTTTCGGGCGGTCGCGATCTGGGATGGATCGAGGACGGCGTCGATCTCCAGACTGGTGCTGGTCCGGGCCATTCGGTCAAGGATCCGGCGTTCGTCCTGCTTGTCCGGATAGTCCACGACAAGCTTCATGAGGAAGCGATCGACCTGTGCTTCGGGAAGCGGATAGGTGCCTTCCTGCTCGATCGGGTTCTGGGTCGCGAGCACCATGAAGGGATCGGGAAGTCGATGGGTTTCCTCGCCGATGGTGACCTGTCGCTCCTGCATCGCCTCCAGAAGGGCCGACTGCACCTTGGCCGGCGCCCGGTTGATCTCATCTGCGAGAACCAGGTTCGAGAAGATGGGACCGGTCTTGACCACGAAGTCACCTTCGGCGGGTCGATAGACGAGCGTGCCGACAAGGTCGGCCGGCAACAGGTCCGGCGTGAACTGGATGCGTTTGAAGCCGGTGCGGATGCCCTGGGCGAGGGCCGCGATGGCGGTCGTCTTGGCCAGCCCCGGAACGCCTTCGATCAGAAGATGCCCGTTGGCGAGCAATCCGATGACCAGTCCGTCCAGCAGGGACTGCTGGCCGACGATGACTCGGTGCATCTGGTCCTGGAGATGCCGGAAAGGACGGCTGGCTTCTTCGACTTCTCGCTCGAGCTGGGCGGTTTCGTCCCGGCTGGGCGAGGTGGATGTGGTGGCGTCGCTGGTCATGATGAGGTCCGACTTGGGCCGCAGGGTCTTTGGGAGGCCGGTTCCGGGTTCCGTCAGACGGAACCTATCTTCGGGCACGGCGGGGTGTGGATCGTATCCGGACCCACTCGCCTCGCGGGTGCCACTGCCGCTCGGATACGATCCTTCGACCGTCGGGGTTCGTTTGGGTTGCACTTCGTTTCTGGGTTTCCCGGAGCTTGTTTCGATGCTTGATTTTGGATGGATTGGAACGGGCGTCATGGGGCGTTCGATGGCGGCCAAACTCCTCGATGCGGGGCACCGACTTCGTGTTCACACCCGAACGCGGGAGCGGGCGGCTCCGCTTCTGGATCGTGGTGCCACGTGGGCGGAATCACCTCGGGAAGCGGCGGATGGCACGGACGGCGTGTTCTCGATCGTGGGGTACCCCGAAGACGTCGAAATGGTCCACCTGGGACCCGCCGGGACTCTGAGCGCGGATCAGCCGCCTCGTTTCCTGATCGACATGACCACCAGTGACCCGCGGTTGGCGAGTCGAATCCACGAAGAGGCAGCGGCGAGATCGGTGAAGGCCTTTGATGCCCCGGTCTCCGGGGGCGATGTGGGGGCCCGAAACGGAACCCTTTCCATCATGGTGGGGGGCGAGGCGGCCGCCTACCAGGAGATTCGTCCCTGGCTTGAGACCATGGGAGCCACGATCGTCCTGCAGGGCGGGCCCGGGGCCGGGCAGCAGACCAAGATCGTGAACCAGATTCTGGTGGCGGCGTCGATGGTGGGGGCCTGCGAGGCGATTCGCTTCGCCGAGACGGCGGGGCTGGACCCGGCTCGGGTGCTGGAATCCGTCTCCTCCGGCGCGGCTGGAAGTTGGACCCTCACCAATCTGGTCCCCCGGATTCTGGCGGAAGATTTCGAACCGGGATTTTTCGTGGAGCATTTCGTGAAGGATCTGGGAATCGCCGTCCGGTCGGCTCGAGCTCTGAAACTGGCTCTTCCGGGCCTGGAAATGGCCGAGAAGCTCTATGGAGAGGTCGCGGCGGCGGGTCTGGGGCGTCAAGGAACCCAGGTCCTCCACCAGCACCTTCGCCAGGTCGCCGGGCTGGTCTGACGGGAGATTGGCCAACCGGCTGGACTCGGCGGGCGGTCTTGGTACAATCTTCGATTCGCAGCCGAGGCGACGCCTCGGTCCTCCAGAAACGCCTGTCCGTCGGATGCATGCCATGGAACTCGCCGCGTCGACCACCATGACCTTCACGATCACCACCCTCCCCAAGAACGAGGCGGGCGTGAAGACCCTTCGTCGGCTCATGCGGATGCAGCCCGAGGTCCAGAAGGCCCTCACCGCACTCGCCAAGCGGCGTCGTCAGATCGACAACCGCCCGACCAACCGAGCCGGTCGTATCTGGATTGATCGCAAGCGACCCACCCAGGTCGTCAAGGTCGAGATCGGTGAATCATTCACCCTTCGAGTGACCCCGCAGATCATGAATGACATCAAGAGCGTCGAGAAGTATCTCGATGCCAAGGCGGCCTGAAACCGCCCACTCCGAATCGATCCAGATCGACGCCGTCCATTCGGACGGCGTCGTTCTCTTTTTTGGCATGGTCCTGCGTGGCCGCCGTTGGCGTCGTCGCGGAGTCGTTCAACGTGAACGAACACTCAGGAGAATGGCCAGCGATGGTTGACCGNCCAACCTNGGCAATGGAAGCGCCAAGCCGCCGACCGGGACTCGGAGTTCACATCGAGTTTCGAGTCGGCGTTCTCCCCCGGCCGCCTCACCGTCGATTTCGCACTGAATCCTCGCGGTCACCAGCTTCCGTTTCGCATCCCAGGTCGGGGTGATCTTGAAACGGGCGGCAAGGTCCTTGGTTCGTCCTTCGGAGGAACTGGTTTCCTCCAGCATCAGATCAAGCGAACACCGGAGAAGAGGGGGACGCTCGTCTGAATTCTCGAGCATTCGAATCACGGCGAGTGAACCTGGAGCGTGGGCGAGACGAGCCTCGGTCACGTCCGTGGCTTCGCACCGGATCAAGGAGACTTCGATCTCCAGATGTTCCGGACGCGAGATTCTCATCTGATCCAGGAGCCGTGCCACCGCGATCTGAATCGAGGGCGGGGCATCGACCAGCATGTAATCGTCGAGCATTCGAAGCCGGGCCAGATTTCCCCCGTTTGCTTCCCAGGCCTCCGAGTCACAGAGGTCCAGTACCAGATCGCGAATCGTGGCCTGGTCGAGGGTGGGGTTTGAATCATCGATTCCAGGGCTCGAGGATTCGTTGGGGATCGCGGGGGGCAGCGCGTGCTCGACCAGAAGATCACCGATCGGATGAGCGATGGGTGTCCCCAGGGCGCGGGCGCCGGTCAGGGTCGTGATCATCAGGCCCTCCGGCGTCGCTTCCAGGCGTGGCCGTTCCCAGGCGTCTCCGATGGAGGTGAAGAGTTGGCGGAGTACGACGTCGGCCGGGCCGGCTGCGCCGTTGGAGACCACCCGACGGTGCGGCTGGATCCCGACGATGTCGAGTGACGGCCAGTCCATGTCGATTCTGAAGTCACAGGCGATCGACGCGGCTCGCATCGCATCCTGCAACTTCATGGTGCCGGCGGGAAGGGCGATCCGGATCCGTTCCGCTTCGAGCAGCCGTTCGCAGGCGCTGGTGATCCGATGCGGGGTGACTCCTGGCGGGCCCTCGGAGCCGGGGGGTGGTTCCGGTGGGGGCGTGGCGCCGGATGCGAGGCTCAGGGGGAGAAGCATGACGCCGGCAATCCACGAGCGACAGGCTCCAGTTCGGGATCTCGGCCGAAGAGAAGTCGAAGATGTGTGGTTCACGCGGGCGAGTCCGATGATGATCGCGTGTCGTTGGCATCNTCGACCTTCGATCGGTCGTGGCCTTGGGCAGCCAGGTCGAGCAGATTCTCGATGTCTCCAGAATCAACGCCGGGTGGATTCGAACCTCGGAGTGCGGTCCGGGCCAGTTCCACGGCGCGGGGGCTCAGGGGGCCGGTGAGCGTGGCATGGCCGTCCACATCGTTGAGGTGCTCGAGCGTGGAATCCAGCCGGCCTCGATCGTAGAGATCGCGGAACACCGAGACGGCTTCCGGTTCGTACCAGCTTCCGGCGTGTGTTTCGAGCTCCAAGATCGCCCTGCGGGGCGAGGCATCTCCCCGTGCATCGCGGTACGGGCGGAGGCTGGTCATGGCATCGAAGCCGTCGATGACCGCGAACCAGCGGGCGGCCAGNGGAATCTGTTCGCCGGCGAGGCCGTCGGGGTAGCCGCTTCCGTCGATCCGTTCATGATGGCTTCGAACGACATCGAGAATCAGCGGTTCGGCGACTTCCATGCGACGGAGACGCTCATACCCGGTCACCGTGTGTTGCTGGATGACTTTGAATTCTTCGGGATCCAGTCGGTCTGGTTTTCCGAGAATCTCACCGGGCACATCGATCTTGCCGAGATCGTGGAGAACCGCACCCAGCATGAAATTCATGAGCCTCGGGGTGTCGAGTCTGGCGGCTTCCGCCACGGCCTGGGCATACATCGTGACTCGCCACGTATGGGCCGCCGTGCTGCGGTCCTTCAATTCGACGATGCGTCCGAGGGCGTTGGCGAGTTCGAAATCCACGTCTGGAGCCTAGCACCGAGACTTCGTCTTCGGCAAATCGAATGAAAAGAAGAGTTTCCTGCGGACCGAGTGNTTCCTTTACGCATGTCCTTATGGAGGGGTGCTCATCGGCGTCCTTCCNNGTTCGGAAGGNNTAGACCGATTCGGGCGAAGTGAGGAGAGAGTTTTCGGGGAATTTACGAGGACGCGCCGTCTGGGGAGTCGGCCCGTCAATACTCGTTGAGGGCACGGCCGTGATCATTCACGGCCGTGTCATCTTTTTTGGTCGGCGCGGACCTGTTTTCGAAGCGGGGTCTCGAAAGGGGGTCCCGAAGCGGGGCGGCGAAGGCGCCGCTGCTCGGGTCTCACGCTGGTTTCAGCCTGGTTTCAGCCTGGTTTCAGCCTGATTTCAGCAGGGGCGGGAGAGGATGGCTCGACGAATCGGCACCAGGACCGATGGGATCAGACGTTCCTCGACCAGGCGTTCGGAGTGCCCGGCGAGTCGTGCGAACAGCGACGGGAGTTCGTCGAGTGATTTGATGGGGCCGGATGCTCGGGCGGTGAGATAGACGCTGATCGGCTCGGTCCCTTCAAGCCCCGGCACTCCGGCGCGGCCGCGGGCGGGTCGAGACTTGATCTCGAAGAATGCCTGCATGCGAGGATCATCGTCCAAGGCGATGCCGAGCAGTGGTTGGGCCTCTACGAGTCGTTCCCGGTCCCGATCNACGAGATCCGCGAGCGGAGAGTCGGCGAGGAGAGCCTCGAACACGATTTCGTCACGATCCCGATCCGCTTCGAAATCGAACCCGAACACCAGTTCGATGTGGTCGAGATCAAGAGGGCTGACCGAGAGGTAGTACGGTGCGAAATCGAGCAGCGAGCGATGGAGTCGATATGCCTCGTCCAGCGATTCCGGGTTCACGAATCCGCTGCGGAGCGTGGTCTGGCGAAGGGCCACCCAACTGTAGGTTCCGTCGACGTCTTCAGATTCGAGGGCGTATTCACCCTCGTAGCGTCGAAGCCGTTCGAGCCGCGGGAATTCCTTCTGGATGCGGCCAAAAAGATCCAGGACGGCCTCACGTCCCTCTGGGACGTCCATCGTGACCGCGATCTTCTGGTTCACGTAGAAGTCGCTGCAGATCCCGGCTAGGTGCGCATCCACGGCAAGAAGACTCCGGTGGCCTGATTCGCCGGCTCGATCGAGCCGGCCAGNCCAGAGGCTAACTCTCTGAAACGGGCCTCTGTCGACCGCGACACGTTCTCCACGCGGGCGTGGCGGGCGTCACGAGGCCCGACGCGTGCCGAAATAGGTCCCTTGCCTCCAGATCCACTCCATGGGCCCCATCTTGAATCGACGGCTCCAGGCGAGGCAGAAAACGGCGGTTGCCACGTAGACGAGGAAAGCCAGGCCGACCAGTCCCGTACGAGAAATCTGATCGAACCACCCCAGGCCCCAGTGAAGCATGAGGCCGGTGAAGATCAGGCTCTCGAGGAGATATGCCGTCAGGGACATTTTTCCCACGGTGGCGAAGATCCTTGAAAGCGGCATTCGGCCCGCATCAACCAGCAGGCTGATCATCGAGACCAGACCCACCGCCATCAGTGCCGCCGCCAGGTTCTGAGTCATCGCTGCCACGCTGCCCGGCATCGAATTCTTGCCTTCGGTCCAGAAGACCATCCCGCCCGCGATCGAGAGCAGCAGGCCGCCCGGAAGCACGGTGAGCATCAGGCGGCGACGCAACCCCCGCCCGCCGGCGGTGAAGAATCCGCGGTCATGCATCCAGCTGCCGATCAGGGCCATGCCCAGGATATGCCACGCGAAACCGAAGAAGGAGAACACCTGGCCAAAGAGCCAGGTCGATACCCGGAAGGCCAGGGCGTCGAGAAACGGACCTTCCCGGGATGCGATCACTTCGGCGTCGATCCAGACCTGCTGACTCGGATCACCCTGCGCTGCCAGGATCGCGTCCAAGCCTCGGAAACCGTCCGTCATGGTGGAAGGATCCTGGACCGGTGATTCGAGCAAGCCCAGAAGAGCCAGAAGGCCGTTGAACACGCATGCCCAGCAGATCATCAGGGCGGCGATCCCCAGGCGAATGGGAATCGCCAGTCCCAGCATCGGGATGAGCAGGAGGCCGACGGACGCGTATATGAAGAGAACGTCACCGAACCAGAGGGTGAAGACATGCAGGAGACCGAAGACGCCGAGCAGTACCATTCGGCGGATTCCGAACGCTGCGAATCCAGTATTCGTCGCGAGGCGTCTCGACCGCTGCATGGCAAGTCCGAAACCGAACAGGATCGAGAAGATCGAGATGAACTTCGCTTCCGCGAGTACCACGACCACGACCGCAGTGATGCGATCGACCAGAACTCCGGAATTGATGGCCCCGCCCGATTCGGCCGCCAGGGGCAGTCCGAAGTAGGCGGCGTTCACGATCACGATCCCCAGAAGGGCGACGCCTCGGAGAACGTCGATCGAAGTGATTCGCTCCGAAGCCGTGAGGGGGCCTGAGATCATGCTTCGTCGGATTCGAGGGTGCGGTGGACGGCCGCGATGAACCGATCAAGGTCGCTCAGATCCGAAAGGAGTTCGTCCGGTTCGTGAGCCCCGAGTTCATCCAGGTTGAAGCGTCCGGTCGCCACCGCGATCACACGGCAGCCGCTGGCTCTCGCGCAGTCGATGTCCGCGGGGGTGTCGCCGACGATCACCGCTTCCCTCGGCGCGATCGGACGGCCCAGATGCTCGGAGGCCCGTTGGATGCCGATGGGCGGAAGGCCCCGTCGAGTCGAGGCTTCGAAGCCCCAGACTCCAAAGGCGAAGTCGTCGGGATCAATCCCGGCGCCGGCGACTTTCATGCGGCCGGTCTCCGGATAGTTTCCGGTCAGAAGGGCCGCGATGAATTTCGGGTGGTCGCGAACCCAGCGGACGGCCTCGGCCGCGCCGTCGAGGCCGATGACCGGGCGTTCGTCTTCGATCATCCGGGCGAGGCGATTTCCGTAGACCTCGCGGAAGCGGGCGT
Organism: Phycisphaerae bacterium; assembly: GCA_002683195.1. The sequence goes on along the minus strand of NYSW01000092.1, from coordinate 14,824 downwards.
GCAGCCCTTCGGTCGGCTCGATGTCGCGTTGCGCCAGGAGCTCACGCCAGATCAGAGGATCCAGACGGCCCGCGGTGTCGATGGCATCGATGTCGTGGCGGTCATCTTCATCCNGGGGGGGATGGATTTCTTCGAGCGAGCACTGCATCGCACGCAGTCCGACACCACGGCTGCGAAGAAGCGTCCCATCGATGTCGAAGAGAATCAGCATCGGATTCAGCCTACGGCGGCACAGACGGTTCGGGCCGCATCCGCGAGGTCGGTGGCGGTCTGCATGGAGGGGATTTCGCTCTTCGCGTCTTCGAGCATCTTCCTCGCCGCGTCGACGTTGGTTCCTTCGAGCCTGACCACGAGAGGCACCTCGAAGCCGACTTCCTTGGCGGCCTCGATGATCGCACCGGCGATCGTGTCGCACTTCATGATGCCGCCGAAGATGTTCACCAGAACTCCCTGGACGCGATCGTCTCCGAGGATGATCCGGAATGCCTCGGTCACGGATTCCTTGGTGGCGGAGCCGCCGACGTCGAGGAAGTTGGCCGGATCACCACCGTGGAGTTTGACGATGTCCATCGTGCTCATGGCGAGGCCCGCGCCGTTCACCAGGCAGCCGATGTTGCCATCGAGGTCGACGTACGAAAGGCCGGATGCCTCGGCTCGGACCTCGGAGGGATTCTCTTCCGCGGGATCATGCATCGCCTGCAGGTTCTTGTGTCGGAAGAGCGCGTTGTCGTCGAATCCGAACTTGGCGTCGATCGCCATCACGCGGCCGTCCGGAGCGGCATCACTCGGCGGGGTGACGATCAGGGGATTGATTTCGACCAGGTCCGCATCGGTGTCGGCGTAGAGTCCCGCCAGCTTCTGCATGATCGCGGNGGCCTGCCCGATCTGGCGTCCTGTGAATCCAAGCCGCTTCGCGACGGAGCGCGCTTCGAAGGCTTCAAGACCGTGCAACGGATGAATGGGAGTCTTGAGAATCGCATCCGGGTTTTCGTCGGCCACCGTTTCGATCTCCACGCCACCTTCGGCGCTGGCGATCAAGGTGTTCAGGCCGCGGCTGCGATCGAGGGTGACCGCCAGGTAGAACTCCTTGGCGATGTCGACGCCCGCGGCGACGAGAAGTCTCTTCACTTCGATGCCTTCGGGGCCGGTCTGTACGGAAACCATGCGGTTGCCAAGCATGAAGGTCGCGGCCTCGCGGGCCTCCTCGACGCTTCGGACGAGCTTCACGAACCCGGCCTTGCCGCGGCCGCCCGCGTGGACCTGGGCCTTCACCACCACCAGGGTCTCTCCCGACTCGAAGATGCTGCGGGCTTCCGACNCCGCGTCGTCGATCGTCTCGACCATGCTTCCGGGAGGGACGGGAATGCCGGCGTCGGAGAGAAGCTGTCGGGCCTGGTACTCGTGGATCTTCATCGGAATTGGCTCTTGGTTGGGCGAAAAAGACGGGCGGAGAAGTGTACCGGGGCCGGTGTCGGCCATGCGGGGCGATTGGAGGGTCCGGGGGGGACGAGGGGAAAATCAGTCCTGGTTTCCCAGTCCCCGGTGGCGGTCGATCAGACGCTTGATTCCATCCGGATCGGGAATGTTCACGATCTGGATGTCGGCCGTCCCGTCGCCGGCGGCGGAATCGATCTCCAGGGTGCCGATCCGAGCGATTCGCTGCCAGACCGACTGGGTGATCCGGATGTTGCGAACGTGACTGTGGAGAACCTCCGAGGNGCTTCGCACCACGATTCCCCGTTCATCGATGGTCCGGCGATCCGTGATCTTGAGGCGATCCCAGCGGTGGCCCAGGACGAAGATCCAGAGGCCCCAGCCCATTCCGATCAAGGCGGAGACCCCGCCCGGCCATCGCAGCCACTCGGGCAGTCCCCCTGAGAATGAGAGGATCAGCATCGTCAGGCCGCCGAGGAGGAATCCCAGAGATCCCAGGCTGGCGAGTGGCTGGCCTCGGACCAGGGCGGGCCGGACCATGCGGAGAAGTTGCTCGGAGGGGTCGGCGATGGATGAGTTCTGCCCTCGACTCGACGCCGGCGTCTCGCCACCGCCCCGGGAGACCCGGTTGATGTCGCCGCAGTAGGGGCATGGCACGCGATCGGCGTCGGGATCGACCGGAAAGGACCGGTCGCAGGCATCACATTGCCATTCGATCATGCCATCGGGATTTGATTCTGATTCTGGCACGGGTCGCGGAGCTCCTCGGGGGTTCCGGCGATTCAGGCGGAGGGAGGGACGTCGCCGGTCCCCTCCATCCAGCGGTCGGCGCATCGACCGGCGGGTTGGCTGGTGACTTCGCCGCCACGCTCGCGATAGGTGCCGCTCCAGTCTCCCCGTCGGACCACATCGATCGCGGTGAGAAAGGCATCGACGTCCGACTCGTCGTTGAACAGGCCGATCGACGCTCGGACGGCGCCGGAGTTCGCATCGCCCTGGAGCAGGCGGTCGCTGTGCAGGTGAGCGCAGAATCGCCCGTTTCGAACCGCGATCGCGAACTCCTCGCCGAGCACCGCCGCCGTGAGCATGTCGGAGACTCCGTCGACGTTGAACGGGATGATGCCGACGCGTTCTTCGAGTTCTGAGGGCCCGTAGAGCGTGATGCCGCCAATGGACTTCAGTCCGTCGACCATTCGGTTGAACAAGACCATCTCATGCCGGCGGACTTCGCTCATGGTGATCTTCTCCAGCGATTCGAGCATGACCGCCATGCCGATCGCGCCGCCCACGTTGGGGGTCCCGAACTGGTGTCGGTCCGGGCTGGCGAGCCAGGTCGCTCCGTCTTCGTCGACTCGAGCCGCGACTCCTCCACCCGGAACCACGGGGTCGACCGCATCCAGGATGGTTCGGGGTCCGATCAGGAACCCGGCACCGAACGGTGCATAGGCCTTGTGACCGGCGGCCACGAGGAAGTCGATGGAGGTCGGATCTCCGGGAGGTCCCATGTCGATCGGCGCGTGGGCCACCAGTTGGGCGGCATCGACGCAGATCAGGGCCCCGGCCTCGTGGGCGAGGGCCGCGATCTCGCGGATCGGCGGCATCCAGCCCGTGACGTTGGCCGCGCCGGTGACGGAGACGAGTTTGATCCGGTCTCGTTTGAGCACCTCCCGCAGCGCGGCGAGGTCGAGTCTCTGGGTCGGGTCGAGTCCGATTCGTACCACTCGTCCCCGTCGTCGATGAGGGAGGTCGCTGCTGTGATGTTCGAGGTCGGTGACCAGAACGGCGCCCGGCAGAGGCTCCACGGCGTGGGCGACGATCTCGCAGGCGGCGGTGGTGTTCGATGTGAACACGACGCAGTGGTGATCGAGGTCCGCGCCGACGAACCTCGCGCAGGTGCGGTAGGCGTCTTCGAATCGGAGAGTCGATCGTCGAGCNAGTTGATAGGACGCTCGATGCACGTTCGCGTAATCGAGGCTCAAGAACTGCTTGACGGCGTTCATCGCGACGTCGGGAGGATGCGTGGTCGCTGCGTGGTCCAGATAGACCAGTGGTTTTTCCGTCCCGTCCAGCACCCGGACTCGGCGCCCGGTGATCGCGAAGTTCGCCCGGATCGACTGCCAGTCCCGGTGATCCAGTTCGATCTCGGTTGATGCGGTCGAGTGATCGACCGGGCCGGCGGCGGTCGGCAGACCCTGTTCCTGCCAGCGACGGAATCCGCCCGCAACGCTTCGGACGTCCTGGAAACCCATCTGTCGAAGCGTGAGAGCCGCGAGAAGGCTGCGGTTGCCTCCGTCGCAGTAGAGNCAGATGGTCAGNAATGGATCGTCGGCGAATTCCGCGACGGCCTTCTCGAGCGTGCCGCGAGGTATCAGTCGGGCACCGGGCGCGATCCCATCGGCCAGTTCATCGGATTCTCGAAGATCGATCACCAGGGCGCCGGTCTTCTGAAGCTCGATGCATTCGGAAGGGGATACTTCCGAAATCAGCTCGCGGGCCGCACCGCAGAGGTCTGCGTAAGAGGATCCGACCGAAGGTTCAGGCATTCCTGAATGGTACTTGACCGGGGTGCGTAGAACGAATCGGATCGCGGACTCCGACTTGCGGCACGCCCCGGGGTCCCTGCCGGTGGGGGTCAGTTCTGGTCGACGAAGTGGAGCTCGATGTATCGGGCCACGTAGTCCAGAATGCTCGACGCTTCGGGGATCTGGGGATTCGAGGTCGGCCCCATGGGCTCGAACCGCATGCCGCGAAATCGTTCAACCGCATCGGTGGCACTCAGGCCGTGCTGGAGGGCGAGGCTGAAGGCCCGGCAGAAGCCCTGGATGAGCCCGGAGAGGGTCGAGCCTTCCTTGCTCATCTTGATGAAGATCTCGCCGGGTTGGCCGTCTTTGAACAGGCCGATGGTCAGATAGCCTTCGTGTCCGGAAATCCCGAACTTGTGGGTCACGGAGCTGCGAGTCTGGGGAAGTGACTCGCGACGTGGTTCGGCAAGACTCGACATGGATTCAGTGCTCCGGAGATCGTCTTTGGCCCGACTTCGACCTTGGCCTGACTTGTGGCCGAGGTGCATTGTACAGATCGGTCACCAACCGGACTCGTCCTGAAGATTCGGCCGACATCGCCCGGGTGTCGGCGGTTGTGGAATCAGACATAAACACCGCCCCCTCCCGGAAGAATCCGGCAGGGGGCGGTGAATTGATCAATCGATTCCGACGGGCTCACTCGGCGGCAGGTTCGCCGCTGGCTTCTTCGGCACCTTCGGCGGCTTCTTCCGAGGATTCCTCGGTGTCCTTGGCCTTCCGAGCCGGCTTCTCGATGAGTTCGCCTTCGTTGTCGAATTCCATTTCCTCGGACTCTTCCGCGATGCTTCGGTCGGCATCAACCTTGATGATGACTTCGACCTTCATCTCCTTCTCGAACTGAATCACCACCGGGTACTCGCCGACCCGACGAATCGGGTTGGCCAGACGGACGGCTCGTTCATCAACTCGGTGTCCGAGCTCGTTCAGGCCGTCTGCGATGTCTCGCTGGGTGACCGAGCCGTAGAGAATTCCACGGTCGTTGCAGGAGCGAACCAGGTTGATGGCGATGTCTTCGAGCGCGCTGATGATGCCACGACGCTCCGAACGAAGCGTTTCGAGTTCGGCCATGGCCTCGGCTCGAGCGGTCTTGAGNGCNGCAATTCGTTCGTCGGTCGGGACTTCGGCGATGCCGAGGGGGAGGAGGTAGTTCCGGGCGTAGCCGGGGCGGACCTTCACCACGTCACCGACGATGCCGAGGCTTTCGACGTTGCGGTTCAGGAGAAGGGTGACTTGTCGGGTGGATGCGGCTGGCATGTTGTCTCGCTGTCCTCAGGGGGCTCGAAGCCCGGGTATGGAGTTAGGAGGGACGGATCGGACCGACGCTCCAGCGGCCTGCGAATGCAGGGTCGAACGGAGGAGTATGGCAGAACCGCCCCTCCGAGAAAAGGGGCGGTTCTTGAAAACCGTTGGTTTGAGTCGGTCGACCGAGTTCGAATGGCGCTGGGGGGGCGAGGAAGGGGATTCCCGGCCTTGGAGCGTCCGAGTCGGCTGTTCCAGAATCAGAACGGGATGTCGTCTTCGCCGACGGGGGCGTGGCCGCCACCGCTGGCCGGAGGGGCACTGGTCGGGGCGCTGGGCTGGAATTCCCGCCGTCCTTCGCTGGGGGCACCACCGGGAGCACCGCCGCCGCCGTCTCGTCCGCCGACGAACTGGAAGTTCTCGACCACGACTTTGAGCTTCGAGCGGTTGCCGCCGTCCTTGTCCTGCCAGGTGTCCAGCTTGAGCCGGCCCTGGATGAAGACCGGGCGTCCCTTGGACAGGTACTGGGCCATCACTTCGGCCTGGCGTCCCCAGGCCTCGCAGTCGACGAAGGTGACTTCTTCCCGGCGTTCGCCCTCTCGGGTCTGGTACTGCCGGTTCATGGCGAGGCCGATGTTGGCCACCGCCTGGTTGGAAGGGGTGTGCTTGAGTTCGACGTCTCGAGTGAGATTGCCGAGGAGAATGACCTGATTGAAACTTGCCATGAATAACGCTCCGAGTTCTTGAGTGGTCGTCGGCAGTTTACGCGCCCTCTTCCGGGTTCTGTCCGGAAGGCCCCCAAAAGCGACGGACCGTCCACAAGCGAGGCTCGTGGACGGTCCGTGATGTGACTTCCAGCCCGATGGAGGGCCTGGTGGCTCAGTCGGTCGAGGCCTCGGGGGCCTTCTCTTCGGTCTGCTCTTCGGCCGCGGCTTCTTCGGCCGGGGCCGCGGGAGCCGCTTCGTCGGCTTCAGCGGCTTCCTCGGCTCTTTGCGAGGCTTCCTCGGCCTTCAACGACTCGCGAGAGACGGCGGTGACCTTCGGTCGTTCCTCTTCGTCGCCACGTTCGGCTCGAAGCTTGATCTCATCCGCGAGGGCTTCTCGCCCGTTGGCTGCTTCAATCTCCTCGGTCGGGATCTGGTCAGCTCGGACCACCATGGCACGAAGAAGCTGCTCGCTGAGGTTGCAGTCTCGTTCGATGCCGGAGATTCGTGATCGCTCCGACTTGAAGTAGGTCAGCAGGTAGAGGCCCCGCTTGTTCCCCTTGATGTCGTAGGCGAGGCGACGTTCGTCCCATTTACAGATGGAGACCAGCTCGGCACCGGCCCGCTCCAGAATCGATTCGATGTGGGCCACGGCCCCGGCNAGATCGGCGGTCGCGGTCTGGGGGAAGAGGAACATCCCCTCGTACATGTTGATGCGGACTTCGGTCATCTTGTTTCCTTTGAGGTTCGACGCCGTCGGTTCGCGGCGCCTGGAGGGCGACCGAATGGTCGCCGGTTGCGGTTGGCCCCGCTCATGCGGAGGCCTTCCGGTTGAATCGATTCATTGCTGAAGCGAGCCCTTCGCCCGCCCAGCAGGCGACCGCGTCGGTCGCCTCATCAAGGGCCGAATCCACGAGCGGCTGCTGCTCGGGAGTGAAACGGCCCAGCACGTAGTTCTTCAACGGGATCTGGCCCGGCTTGTCGATGCCGATTCTCAGCCGAGGCCAGGAATCGGTTCCGAGAAGACGAGACACGTCGGTCAGCCCGTTGTGGCCTCCCGCCCCACCACTCGGCTTGATCCTGATCGATCCGCAGGTGACTGCGGTGTCGTCCACGATCACCATCAAATCGTCCATCGGCGACATCTTGTAGAACCGGAGGGCTTCGGCCACGGCCTTGCCGGAGAGGTTCATGAAGGTGAGTGGCTTCATCAGCATCACCTTCTCATCGCCGACCACCGCGTCCACGACCAGAGCCGAGAACTTGTTGCGGGCGATCGAGGTCGCAGGATCGCCGTGTCTTCGGGCCAGCCGGTCGACGACCTCGAACCCGACGTTGTGTCGAGTCCGATCGTATTCCGGTCCTGGGTTGCCGAGTCCGACGACGAGTTTCATGACGTGATGGTCCTTGCGGTGGGCATTCCGGGAGGCGATCAGGCTTCGGTGGCGGAGGCGGTGGCATCTTCGTCTTCGTCGTCATCGCTGCTGACGGGTGCCTGGACGTGAAGGACGAGGGTGTTGCCGGGGGTCACCGCGACCACGCCTTCGGGGAGTTTGAGATCACTGACGTGGATGATCTCGTCGAAGTGTTCCAGATCGATGCGGAGGGAGTCCGGCATGTCTCGGACGGCACATTCGATTTCGAGTTCCGAGAGGTCGTGGACCACGATGGTGCCACCCTTCTTCGCTCCGGCGGGAACGCCGTGGAAGTCGAGGGTCATGTTGATGGTGACCTTCTCGTCGAGGTTCACTCGAGCGAAGTCGACGTGGATCACATCGTCGCCGAGGAAGCCGAACTGAAGGTCCTTGACCAGGCAGGTCTCTTCGGAGCCGCCGTCGATCGCCACGCTGAAGATGTGGTTGCCTTCGCCGAGGTGACGGAGGGTCTCCTTGGCATCGACGCTGATCGAGACCGGGTCTGACCCGTGTCCGTAGACGACGGCGGGGAGCCGACCGGACTTGCGAAGTCGCTGGGAGTAGCGGCTGCCGTGCCGTTCCCGCTTTTGGGCTGTGATGGTGGGGGTTTCGTGACTCATGGTTCCTGTACTCCTGTCGAACTTGAATCGCCGCCGTCAGTGCCGACCGACGGAAACGGAATGGATCGGGTCAACGCTTGGTCCCGGCTCCGGTGCGGAACATCGCCGAGACCGATTGGTCGTGGTGAATTCGGTGGATCGCCTCGCCGAGGAGACGAGCCACCCCCAGCACCTGCACCTTTTCACCCAGGGGATCCAGTCGGGATCCTCCGGGAATGGTGTCGGTGATGTTGATGGTCGAGATGGGGCCGTCGGCAAGTCGCTGCATGGCAAGGCCCACCAGCACTGGATGGGTCGCGGAGACCATCACGTCGGTGGCTCCGCGTTCGGTGACCAGCTTCGCGGCTTCGCAGACCGTGCCTGCGGTGGAGATCATGTCGTCGAACATGAGGACCGTGCGGCCCTTCACTTCGCCGATCAGATTTCGCACCGCGACTTCGGTTCCGGACTGGCGACGCTTGTCGACGATCGCGAGATCGCAGCCGAGGACGTCGGCGTACATGTTCGCGACTTTCACGTTTCCCACGTCGGGGGAGACGACCACGATGTCACCGAGGGAATCTCGCAAGGCGAGGAAGTGCTCGATGAACACGGGGGACGCGCTCAAGTGATCGACCGGAATGTCGAAGAATCCCTGGATCTGAGCCGCGTGCAGGTCCATGCAGAGAACGCGATCGGCGCCGGCCGCGGTGATCAGATTGGCCACCATCTTGGCGGTGATCGGCACCCGTCCCTCGTCCTTCCGATCCTGTCGGGCGTAGCCGAAGTAGGGGATCACCGCGGTGATCCGCTTCGCCGAAGCCCGGCGCAGGCAGTCGATCTGGATGAGGAGTTCGAGCAGGGTGTCGTTGACCGGCTGGCAGGTCGACTGGACGACGTAGCAGTCCCGGCCCCGAACGTCCTCTTCGACCTTCACCATGATCTCGCCGTCGGGGAAGGTCGACGAAGTCGCCTTCCCGAGCGGCAGGCCGAGGTGCTCGCACATCGTTTCGGCCAGATGCTGGCCGGATCGCCCGGCGAAGATCTTCATGTGCTCGCGGTCGCTCGTGCTCATCGAGTCCCTTCCGAGTCGGCGAGTCGGTTTCGCAGGATGGCATCCACTTCCGCGAGTTGGCCCGGATCGTTGATGCTCAGGATGTCCTGGGGCGGAACCGCATCGACCACCGCGACCCGGTCGCCGTCTTCGCGGGCGATCCCGAAGACGTCGGTGATGTAGTACTCACCATTGGCGTTGTCGTTGCTGGTGCGGGCGAGGCGATCGAAGAGCGGTCCGGTTCGGAAGCAGTAGTAGGAGGGATTGACCTCGCGAAGCGCGAGTTCCGCTTCCGAAGCGTCCTTCTGTTCGACGATCCGGGCGAAATCCCCGTGGTCGTCCCGCACGATGCGCCCGTATCCGGTCGCGTCGTCGATGACCGCGGTGGCGAGGGTCGCGGCGGCGTTGGCGCTGCGATGGGTTTCCAGCAGTGTTCGGAGGGTCTTCGTTCGAATGAGCGGGCCGTCGCCGCAGAGGACGAGGAGATCGTTTTCCGGCGAACCGCTGAAGGCCGCCCGGGCCTGGTCGACCGCATGCCCGGTTCCGAGTTGCTCGGACTGAGTCACGAATTCCACTCCGGGCTCGCCTTCCAGGCTTGCCTGAACCAGATCCGCTCGATGGCCGACCACCACCACGATTCTCCGCGCCCCGACTTCGCGACAGGCATCGACCACCCAGTGCAGCATGGGTCGGTCGCCGACCTCGTGCATCACCTTGGGGAGATCGCTCTGCATGCGGGTGCCCTTGCCGGCGGCAAGGATCACGGCGTCCACGTTCGGATGGTCGGGTGACGTTGGCATCTGCGTTCCGAGGGGAAGGGGAAAGCGATCGACTCGGGAGAAGGGAAGCTGGCCCACCTAGATTCGAACTAGGACTGCTTGGACCAAAACCAAGAGTGCTACCGTTACACCATGGGCCAGTGATTCATCGACGATTCAGGAAGAGTCGTCTTTCCGAGAAGCCGGGTGGGCATCATCGGAACCTTTGACCGAGTCGGGCGCTTTCAGAAGGAACCGGATCGAACGCGCGACGATTGTCGCGTCAGGACCGACGACGCCGAACGGGACCATCCCGGTCGACGGGGCGCGGTCCGGAGCGTCGCGAGCGTCGAAGATCGACGAGGCGAGCGGATCCGATTCCGCGGCCGAAACAGGGCGGGAGCACGCGAAGCCGCGAAGGCGTGCCCCATGCAGCGCCAGACTTCCGCATCGCGAAAAACTGTCACTGACGGCCCAAGTCGGAAAGAGTACTCGAAACCCATCTGTCAGCCAACCCCTTCGGGAGCCATTGCAGGCCCGAGATTTCCCGGGATCGGATGCCCGATTTCACAGAAACGGCCCCTGATCGCCGGTGGCGAGTGGGGCCGTCTGAACTTCGGAAAGGGAAAAAACCTGCTTTGGGGGGGGCAGGGACTCAACGGCGACGTTTTTCGCCTTCGCCCTTCCGCTCAGAACGCTGGTTGCCTCTTCGGACCTGACCACGGTTGCCGGGTCGCTGGTCGCCGCGTCGGACCTGACCACGGTTTCCGGGTCGCTGGTCGCCGCGTCGGACCTGGCCGCGGTTTCCGGGTCGCTGGTCGCCTCGTCGGACCTGACCACGGTTTACGGGTCGCTGGTCGCCTCGTCGGACCTGGCCGCGGTTTCCGGGTCGCTGGTCGCCTCGTCGGACCTGGCCGCGGTTCCCGGGTCGCTGGTCGCCTCGTCGGGCCTCGCCGCGGTTTTCGGGTCGATCGGCGCCACGTCGAGCCCGGCGGGAGTCACGGCGCTGATCGTCGCTCCGGCTTGCTTCGCCGCCGGCTCGGCGGGCTCGATTTTCGCCCCCACGCTCCGGTTGGACTTCCTTTGAGGGCGGCGTGCGCTCGGTCGTCGAGTTCGGGCTGGAATCCTGCGGCGACTCCGCGGAGGCGACTGGCTGAGCAAGGGAGAGCATGGGGAGCAGGAGGGCGGCAGTCAGGATGGTGCGTACGTGCATGGGGCGGTTCCTTGTGAACGCTTCAAATTGAATATCGGTCTCTGGTTCGTGGCGGCTGCGATCTCGATCGAGTGATCCGGGAGTGAGTCGCCTGAGACCGTTGCCCGCCCGCGAGACGGCGGGGACATGTCGACTGGATCGAACCGGCATTCCGCGACAAGTGGGGGGGCGGCGGACCCTGTTAAAATCCAACCCCCCCTCGCAACGGAGTCCGATCATGTCCCCAGTTTCTTCCGAACCCGCCCTGACCCTCACGCCTCAGACGCTCGTCTCCATGAATCCGGCCGACGGAGAACCCGTGGGCGAGATTCCGGTCACCCCCGCGGAACTCATCCCGCAGATGGTTCGGGACGCTCGGCTCGCTCAGCGGAGCTGGGGTGCGATGACGCTGGAGCAACGGGCCGAGATCTTGAAGTCGGCCGTTCCCCGGCTTTCCGAAGAAGCCTCGCGAATCGGGGAACTGCTCACCCGCGAGATGGGGAAGCCGAAGCCGCAGGGAGTCGGCGAAGCGACGTACTGCGCCAAGGGCATCACGGATGAAGTCGATGCGATCGTCGAAGCCCTTCGGTCCGAGACCCTCGAGGATCAGAGTCTCCGGACGACCTTGCGCTTCGATCCCTTCGGAGTGGTCGCTGCGATCACCCCGTGGAACTTTCCGTTGTTGATGGTGTTCCAGTCGGTCATCCCCGCATTGATGGCGGGTAACACCGTCCTCTTGAAGCCCAGCGAGGAAACCCCGCTGGTGGCGAGGGAATGGGTGGCGGTGCTGAACGAGTTCCTGCCCGCGAACGTCATGCAGCTGGTGATCGGAGACGAACGGCAGGGGCGGGCGCTGGTCCAGGCGCCGATCGACCTGGTGGTGTTCACCGGCAGCCGGGAAGCGGGCAAGCACATTCTCAAGGAAGCCAGTGGAAGTCTGAAGCGAGTGATCCTCGAACTTGGAGGAAAGGACCCGATGATCGTGCTCGAGGGTGCCGACCTCGATGCGGCCGCGGCCTTCGCGGCTCGGAACTCGTTCCGCAACGCCGGGCAGGTCTGCGTGAGCACGGAGCGCATCTACGTCGACGATTCGATCGTCGAAGACTTCACGATGAAGTTGGTCGAGAAGGCGACGGAGATGAAGCTTGGTCCCGGCATGGATCCCGGGGTTGAAGTCGGTCCGATGATCAATCGCGGGCAGAAGGATCACGTGCTTCGTCAGGTGGAAGCGGCGGTTCGTGAAGGGGCACGGGTCCTGGTGGGATGTCATGGTCCGGAAGACGGGGGAGAAGGAAATTTCGTGCCGCTCACCGTGCTCGCCGATGTCACCCACGACATGGAGATCATGCGGGAGGAGACCTTCGGGCCGGTGGCGTGCGTCATGCCCGTGCGATCTGCGGACGACGCGGTTCGACTCGCCAACGACACTCGTTTCGGTCTGGCGGCATGCGTCTGGGGTGATGCGGAAAAAGCGGAAGAAGTCGCAGGGAAACTGACCGCGGGAATGATCGGGGTCAATCAGGGATGCGGTGGCGCCGACGGAAGCCCCTGGGTGGGTGCGATGGAAAGCGGCTACGGCTGGCACGGTGGCCGGTATGGTCACCGACAGTTCTGTCAGGTCCGCACCATCAGTCGGGCGAAGTCTTCGGACTGAAGTCCATTCGGGAGTTCCAGCATGCCGTTGCCCATCGCCGGTGAAGTCGAAGTCGTGGTCGAAGCGGCGAGTCCGCTCTCCATTCATGGGGATCTGTACGTCGATCTCGCCGTCCGGGTGCCCGGAGACGCCGCCGCGACGATGGCTCGCGTGCCGAACCACACCTTCGCACCGGGCGAAGATGGCGTTCGACGTCTTCCTTCCCCGGGAGATCGGCTGATCCTTCGAGTGCTGCTCGGCCAGGTCGATGGCGTTCGGCGACCGGACGAGGACTGACCATCCGCGTCGGGGCTCCGCCGGGTCAGGCGCCGCCGAGCGTCGCCTCCACCCGTTCCTCGATCGCTTCGTCCCAGGACAGATCCGGCCCTGCGACGTTCTCGAGAATCTGTTCCGGTCGGCTGGCTCCGATGATGCAGCTCGAGACCTCTTCTCGTCGCAGGCACCATCGCAGCGCGAGGTTCGAGAGCGGGACGCTCAGGTCGGCCGCGATCTCACCGAGCCGTCGCACGCGTTCGAGATTGGCATCGTTGAAACGGCGACGGATGAACTGCCCCTTGGTCTGGTGGGCCGCTCTCGCGTCTTCCGGTGTGCCGTTGGAATATTTTCCGGTCAGAAGACCCTCTGCGAGCGGACTGAAGCACACGTTCCCGAGGCCGCCGCGTCGGGTGGCGGGGAACACTTCGTTCTCCCAGTGCCGGTCGATCATGTTGTAGATGGGCTGGTTGGAAATGGGCCGGTACCAGCCCGCCTCCTCGCAGATCGAGACCGCCTCGTCGATCTGGGCGGCATTCCACTCGCTCACGCCCCAGTGGAGTGTCTTTCCCTGCTCCACCAGATCGTTCATGGCGCGACAGGTCTCTTCGAGCGGAGTTTCGGGATCGAAGCGATGGCACTGGTACAGATCGAGGTGGTCGGTGCGGAGCTTCTTCAGGCTTTTCTCGATCTCCAGAAAGAGATGCTTGCGGGAGAGGCCGCGATCATTGACTCCGGGAAACGGCCAGTCTTCTTCGTAGGGCCAGAAAGCCTTGGTGGCGAGAACGTAGGTCTCCCTCCGGAAAGGGGAGAGGGCCTCACCCACCACGGATTCGGTGGAACCGAGGCCGTACTGGTTCGCGGTATCGAAGAAGTTGATCCCGTTTTCGTACGCGGTCCGGTGCAGGAGCGAGGCGTGCTCGGCGTCACCTTCGTCGAGCGTCAGCCAGGAGCCGAGTCCGATTTCGCTCACCTGAAGCCCACTGCGTCCGAGTCGTCGATATTTCATGCCTGCATTCTTCCGAGTGACGGGTGCCGTCTTCGCCGCGTCGATGAGATTCGGCGGGCGTCGGAATTCTACGGGAACGTCGGTCTCGGCTACGCTCGTCATCGTCATGGATGCCGATCTCCTACTCAAGATCTACGCCCTCGGCGCGTTCCCCATGTGGGATGAGGGCGCAGACGAGGTTCATCTGTTCCGTCCCGAGCCTCGGGCGGTGATCGAATTCGATGGTCTTCACGTTTCCAGAAGCCTGGAACGCGCGATTCGTCGTCGACCTTTTCGACTGACCTCGGATCAGGCCTTCGATCAAGTACTCGACGAGTGCCATCGCGAACGGGATGACGGATGCTGGTGCTCCCCGCAGATGGCCCTGGCGTATTCCGAACTTCATGACCGGGGCTATGCCCACAGTGTCGAGGCCTGGCTCGGAGATGATCTGGTCGGTGGTCTCTATGGGGTGCACATCGGAGCGGCGTTCATGGCGGAATCGATGTTCAGTCGCCCGGACCGGGGGGGGACGGATGCGAGCAGCATCGCATTGGTCGAGACCATCCGCGGGCTTGCTTCGGCGGATTTCCAGATCTTCGACGTGCAGTTCGAAAATCCACACATCTCGAAGTTCGGGGTGGTCGAGATCGCCGACGAGGAGTACCTCCGGCGATTCGAGCAGGCCGCGGTCAGCCCTCGGGACTGGCCGACGGTGGCCTTCAGTTCGGAACGGGCATGATCGCCCTCGTGGATCACGGGCCGTTCGGATCCACCACCCACCAGGTGTTTCCTTCCGGGTCCCGGAACGAGCCGAAGTCGAAGCCTTGATCCGGTTCGCGATGAGGCCCGTCGACCGAACCGCCATGGATGTGGACCTCGCGAAGAAGTCGTGAGACGTCGTCGGTCTCGATCTGGGGAATCACCGTCCCGTCGATCGCGGCGGCCTCCGG
>NYSW01000118.1 GCA_002683195.1 Phycisphaerae bacterium | reverse complement strand
GGACGAGGAGCGAAGACTGCTCGAACTCGGCGCCGCCGACAACATGAAGCGGGTGCGGCTCGAACACGCCGTCGACATCGACTATCNCNACGACGATGCCCGACACAGCCCCTGGACCATCGAACCCTTCACCGAGATGAAGACGATCTGGCATCCTTCGGGAAGCTGAACGCGANCCGGTTCGANGTCGAGCGNGACCCGGATCGCGGCCGGCGGATCATCCATGGCCGGATCCCATCGATGTCGATGGCGTCGCGGGACGCTGATCTCCCGGCACGACCACGATCCGTCATCCTCCGNCCANGAACGACAGTTTCCGCCAATCCCGGCGATCCGCCGCGGAAGGTGAATCAACGTCCGCTGTTACCGAGTACGCGGATCGGTACCATCGNGTCGACGAAGAAGAAGGNCGCTGAGACCTCCGGGAAACACAGCGGTCCGTCAAATACCGAGTCATAGGAGACGTCCCATGCGTGATGCACGGCAGGTTCAATTCTGGATCGGCGCCCTGGCGTTGACCGCCATCAACTTCAGCGTCTGGTTCCTGGATGTGGCCGATCGTCCGGACGGGCCTTCCACGGTGCGGATCGCCTTCTCCACGTCTGCCGAAGCGTTCGCGAAGACCGGGAGACTCATGCTCGAATTGGACCGGGATCTCTATTCTGATTCGCAGATCGGACTCCCGATCGAACGATCGCCGTTTCGCATCGAGCCGCCGATCGCAGGTGACTGGATGACCGTCTCAGCGGGCATGGTGGCCTTCGAACCACATGAACCACCATCGCCCGGCCGCATCTATCGGGTCGCACTGGCCTCGACGCACCCCATGTTCCGCCATCACGCGATCGATGAATCGACGCTGCCCACGATCCGGTACGAACCACTTGATACCGAGGGGGTCCGACTCAAGGAGGTCTGGAGGCCCACNGCGGACAAGGACGCGCGNCGGGCCAGGATCGAAGTGGAATTCAACCAGCCCGTCGATCGAAGCGATCTTGAAGAAGCCCTCGTGGTCTCCATCGGAGGCCGGGAGGTCGACGTGGCGATCACCTCCGATCGAATCGAATCGATCCATCGATTCACGATCCCNTGTTCCGCGAATGACATAATCGACGTGATGATTCNCGAAGATCTCGCCGGCGACGGCGGTGTGCTCTCGNTGTCGAGGCCGGTTCGCCGAACCTTCAGGATCGCCGGCCACCTCCGCGAGCTCAGAACCACCACGGGCCGGGGCTACGATGGCAGACCGTGGATCCAGATGCACTTCGACCGCATGCTCGCAGCGGGACAGACTGTTCCGTCGATCGTCGTGGATCCGCCGGTCGATCGATTCGCGGCGAGAATCNACAAGCANCGGATCTATCTCANCGGCGANTTTCGTTCNAANCGNACCTANGCGATCACGCTGGAAGCGCCGCTGCTGGCCGAAGACGGTTCGGTGCTGCGAGACTCGGTGATGCGATCGGTGACCTTCGAGGCGCCGCCTCCCGTTCTNGCCTTTCATGACCGGAGTTCCCAGATCAGTCCGGAGGGGAGATTCGAAGTCGCGATCCGGCACGATCAGGTCGAGGCGATGCGAGTCACGGTCGATCGGCTTCTCGATCGAAACATCCCGATGCTTCTCGCGGACGTCCTCTCCACGAGCGACCTCGCCCGTCTCTCGAAACGAGTCGTCGATCGCACGGTCGAGATGCAGGGCGATCCGACGGAGGAGCGGTGGACGTCACGCCTCGATCTNGAATCGTTGATGGAACGAACCCCCGGCCTCTATCACCTTGAAATCTCGAACCCCGACGTTCGGTGGATGTCGGAACGCCAGACCCTCCTCGTCAGCGATCTGGCGATCGAGACGCAGGTGGAATCCGATGGCGTGCTCGTCTGGGTGACCGAGATCGATTCCGGACGACCGGTCGAAGGAGCGGAAGTCACGGCCTGGGCGCCCGACCAGAGCGAGATCGCGCGTCTCGTCAGTGACGACCGAGGAATCGTCCGTATCCGCTTCGAAGGCCGCGCATGTGACCTGGTCTCCGCGACCGCGGGGTCCGATCTCACCTACGTTCGACTCGCCACCGCCGCCGGAATCGACGACGCGACGCTTCGCGGGCGACCCTGGTCGGGCCCGATCGATCTCGCCCTGTATGCCGATCGAGGCGTTCATCGACCGGGTGAGACGATNCATCTGACCGGCATCGCACGCGAAGCCGATGGCAGGCTGATTCCGTCGACGCCGCTGGAGATCCGCTGGACTCGACCGGATGGCCGGCGGGCCTCGACTCGTCAAGTCATGACCGGAGATCGTCAGGGCGTCTTCCACTGNGATGTCTCGACCGACGCCGCTTCGATGACCGGAACCTGGCTGGCCACGGCGCATCTTCCGGGAGATGACGCGGTGATCGGACGACTTGAATGTCCGGTGATGCCGTTTCTTCCGATCCGACTGAACGTCGGATCGAAGATCGCCATGCTCGCCGACGAGCCCGACTCGANGATCGAAATCGACGTGGATGGTCGGTACCTCCACGGCGGGCCGGCTTCGGGACTCGCCACCACGCTGACCATGCGATTCGATCCGGTCACAGCGAAGATCGAGGGCCGACCGGAACTCACCTTCGAACCGATCGGCGATCGAAGGACGATTCGAAGACTCGTCCGTGGAAGACTCGGACCGGACGGGAAGACCAGACTCTCGGTCAAGCCGCCGGAGGCTNCCGGTGCCTGGCGGATGACCAGCGTCGCGTCCGTCTTCGAACTGGGTGGACGAGCCACCGCGTCCACCATCCGAGGCCGGATCGACACCGCACGTCGGCATCTCGGTCTCGGCCTTCCCGCCGGCCGCGTCTACCGACCGGANGAAGTGATCGCCATCCAGACNCTTCCACTCCTTGANGGGGAATTCGACGAATCGATCGTCCCGACGATCACCATCGAGTCGGTCGAGGAGCGCTGGCAACGCGTCCGCGGACGGAACTGGACGAGGACCAGGACGGTNCACCCCGTCGGTACGACGCTCACGGAACCGATCCTCCTCGAAGAGGGNGGCACGTCGCGTGAGCTGCCTGCGCTCCCGGTCGGNACCTACCGGGTACGCGCCTCCATGCNGACTCCGGAAGGGGTCGAGATCACGACNAGTCGGGAGTTCCATGTGAGTTCGTGGATGGCTCGGAATCGCCGACCCTCCGCGCGTCCCGATCGACTTCGACTCGTGCCCGCCGGCGGTCCTGCCGGCCCCGGCGATCTCGTCGATGTGATGATCGGCGCGGATTTCGCCGGCCTGGCGCTGGTGACCGTCGAAACCGACCGGATCCACCAGCCTCAGCTGGTGGAACTGGGGATCGGCGGTGGGATGGTCACGGTCCGGATTCCCGATGAGGTCCGTGACACCTGTTTCGTCGCCGCGACCCTCGTCAGACCCCTCGATCCGGGGTCCGGTGGATCGGCGCCGCTGATCGCTCGAGGCGTCGCCCGGATCAAGATCGATCGGGAACCCCATCGCCTGCAGACTGAAATCGTGGCTTCCGATTCGGCACGGCCGGGAGAGATGGTCCATCTCGAACTCGGCGTCACCGATTCGAATTCCGGTACGAGCGTCCCGATGGTGCACCTCTGGGCCGTCGAGGAAGGTGCGCTGCTGGTCACCGATCACCACGCGCCCGACCTCGCCGAGCATTTTCTGAAGGATCGCCGCAGGAAGATCCTCGCCGCCAACACGCTGGTNGGCGTGCTTCCGGAATACGATCGATCCGAAGTGATGGGACGAATCGGCGGTGACCGAGCGGCATCCCGGCGAGAGCCGGTCCCNGTCAGGATTCCGGAGGTCCGGGTCCTCTGGCGCACGACCATCCCGCTTCCGGCCGATGGTCGTCTCGGCGTCGATCTGGAGATGCCCGAACTCGATGGCGCGATGCGGGTCATGGCCGTGGTGATCGATGGAGATCGCTACGGATCGACCGAGCACGTCATCGGCGTCACGCCGTCCCTGCAGATGACCGCGGCGTTCCCACGTGCCGCCGCGCCCGGTGATTCCATGCGAATTCCGGTCCGGCTCCGGAACAACACCTCCGGGGCCACCACGGCCCGGATCGACGTTGAAGCGGGCGACGGCCTCGACGCATCGATCGAAACGGCTTCGGTAGTCCTCGACCCCTCCGAGGAGATCGTGTTGGAACTCGAGATCGAGGCCACCGGCATCGGATCGATCCCGATCTCGATCGGCGCGACGCCGATCNAGGTCGACTCCTCACCCCTCGCCCCATCCTCCACGCGACTCGACCGACACATCGCCGTCCGNCCCCCCCATGGACGGTCGAGTGAAGAGCTTCACGTCGTCGTTCGGCCCGGGGAACGGGTCGACCTGATTCGCGATCATGACCTCGAGGGTCTCGACGGATCGATCGAACTCGTGGTGACCGCTCGGCCGGATACGGATCTCGGCGGTGCGATCGACGGACTCATCGAGTACCCGTACGGCTGCGGTGAACAACTCGGCAGCACCATCGNCGGACTTCTCGCCGCACTCAGCGTCGACCCATCCCACTCGGGAAGAGATCCCGAGTCGATCCGAACGATGGCGGAAACCGGTTTCCGAAAGCTCTGGAGAATCCAGTGCACCGATGGTTCCATTCCCTACTGGTCCGGCAAGAAGGGAGACGACTGGCTCACGGTTCGAACCGCGGCGATCGCACAGGAGGCGGACCGTCTCGGGATCTCGCTTCCGCCGGAGTTCCTCGACGGCCTCGTCGCCGCGACGGCGAACCGCATCCGGAAGTCGTCGACTCGGGATATTCAACCACTCGCCGTCCGAGTCCTCACGGACGCCGGGAGGATCGATGCCGCGATGCTCCAGGTCGTCACGAACGATTCGGCTCGATTCGCGATCGGCGATCGCGCCCAGATCGCCCACACCCTCGAAGCGATCGGCCGCACGGATGACGCCGAACGAATCTTCGATTCGATCACGACGCCCGAACTCTCTCCACCCACGGTGGACGGACGCTTCGACTCGGACGTGGTCCAGGCATCGCTCGCGCTGAACGTCCTGATGTCGCACCGGCCGGATCACCCGCTCATCGTTCCGATGCTCGATTTCATCCTGTCGAATCGGCATGACGGTCGATGGCGCACGACCTACGAGACGGCCGCCGCGGTGAAGGCGGTCGCGGCGTGGTCCGATCGGCATCCCGCCGATGAAGTGATCGACGGTGAAATCCTGATCGGCGGCGAAAGCGTTCTCGTCAAGGGTCCGGAACTCGTCCGCCGACGCTTCGAACTACCGGCCGGGACCTCGCTTCAGGATGCCGATGAATTCGCGATCGCGAAGGGCGACGCATCGATNCATCTCAACATCGTGACTTCGGGGATTCCCACTCGNGGTCCGTCCGTCGACGTCGAATCCAACGGCATCNNGATCGAGCGGCGGTGGATCGACGCGGAGGGCGAGCCCATCGCCTCCGATGCGAAGATCGCCGCCGGTGACTTGGTCGTGGTGGAGGTGGAATACGCCTCCACCTTCGGCCGCGACNTCCCCAATGTCGCGATCGTCGAGATTCTTCCGGGCGGGATGGAATTCGAACTACCGATTCTCGTGACCAGCGCCGCCGAAGGCGGTGGATCCGACACCGTGGATCGGTCCGAGTTCCGTGACGATCGGCTCATCCTCTTCGACACGGTCACCAAGAANCGCCAGATCGTGCGGTACACGATGCGAGCGGTCGTGCCGGGATCCTGGTCGGTGCCGGGGGCGTCTGCGACGTCCATGTACGTCGACGNGATCGAGGCCCGGACCCGGNATCGCAAGGTCGAGATCATCCTCCCATGATCGAAGACGTCGATCATCCGGATGCCGCCGTCGTATCGACCGCGAAGCCCCGTCGAAGACGATGGAGGCGTCGAATGCTGCGAACGACCATCGTTCTCGCCGCACTGGCGACCGGATCTTCGGCGGNCTTCGCGATCGCCTGGATCTCGTTCCCACTCCCGATCGACATGCTTCATCCNCACGATGGCGGCGGTCTGGTGCGGGATTCGGANGGCGATCCGATCCTCGACGTCGTCGCCGACGACGGCCGAAGACGGCTNCATCTTCGAATCGAGGACGCCGGCCCCTGGATGAGCGACGCGGTCATCGCGACCGAGGACCTCGCGTTCCGATCGCACTTCGGAGTCGATCCCTCCGCGATTCTCGCGGCGATGCGCGACAATCTCGTCGCCGGCAGGATCGTTCGCGGCGGGAGCACGATCACCATGCAGGTCGCCGGACTCCGGATGGGTCATCCCCGGACGATCGNGGGAAAGAGCATCGAGATGTTCAGAGCCCTTCAGATCGAACGAGCGCACGAGAAGGACGAGATCCTGGAAGCATGGATGAATCTCGCCTCGTTCGGAGGGAACATCGTCGGTGCCGAGACGGCGAGCCATGCATGGTTCGGAAAGCCGCTCGCGGCCTGTTCGCTTCCCGAAGTCGCCTTGCTCGCCGGGCTTCCGAACTCCCCGGAACGCTTCCGACCCGATCGCCATCCCATCGCCGCCCGCACGCGACGCGATCTGGTGCTGGACCGGATGCTCGANGCGGGAATGATCGACGCGGAGACACACCGCCGATCGGTCGGTACGCCGATACTCATCCGGGAGGACCGTGATTCGTCGAACCATCGACACGCCGGTTGGATGGCGCTGCGGTCCGAGGGGAGAGGGCGTGCGATCGACACCACCATCGACCCGCATGCGCAGCTTGTCCTCGAGGGAATCGTGGAGGATCATGCACGGGATCTTCCCGAATGCGTCGACGTCTCGATCGTGCTGGTGGAGACCGATTCCGGTGAAATCCGCGGCCTCGTCGGGTCGAGCGATCCGACGGATCGGATCGACGGGCAGGTCAACGGCGCCACCGCCCTTCGATCGCCGGGATCCGCGCTCAAACCCTTCATCTACGCGGCGGCCTTCGAAGCNAGGCGACTNGCGCCGGATTCGATCGTCGATGACGTGTCCGTCGACATTTCCGGCTGGCGACCACGGAACATCGATCGTGACCACCGTGGTCCGATGCTCGCGAGCGAGGCCCTCCGTACCTCTCGAAACATTCCCGCCATTCTGATCACTCGTGATCTCGGGACCACCGCCGTCGAGAACACCCTGCGTCGAAGTGGAATTCCACTCCCACTCGGCATCCTGAAGGGAACCGGTCTCGCGGCGGCGGTCGGCGGCGTCGAGGTTCGAGCAGTCGACCTCGCCGAGGCGTACGCGACCCTGGCCAGAGGTGGAGTCCATCGTNCGATCCGNCTCGTTCCCGACGTTCCCGGTCCGAGTCGAANGGTGTTCTCGGCGTCGACCTGCGCCGCCATNGAAACGTGCCTCGCGGGTCCGGCGACGGATGTCTCGGNGGCGCTGCCGTTCTTCGCGGCGAAGACGGGTACCAGCAGCGGCCGTCGGGATGCGGTGGCCGCCGGCTGGAATCGAAAATGGACGGTCGTNNTCTGGGTCGGCCGTTTCGATGGAAGAAGCGATCCTTCACTGCTCGGNGGGACCGCNGCGCTCCCGATCCTTCGCCACGTGCTGCAGGATCCGTTGTTCGTCACGCGACGGACTCCGAGGGATTTCGATCCATGGGAGGTCACCAGTGCCGTGGGTCGGGTCGATGCGCCAAGGGTTCCCGCGATCCTCGAGCCGCGGGATGGTGACCAACTGCTCTTCGAAGACGGTCCCTGTCTGATCGAACCTCGGTTCCGGATCGGCACGACGGCACATGTCTTCCTCGACGGCGCTCCGGTCGATCATTCCGATCGAGCGTTCCTCGTGTCCCCGGGATCACATGAACTCCGAATCGTCGAGCCGGGAAAACCACCGCATGCGGTCCGTTTCGAGGTGATTCGAGCTCGCGAGCGATCACCCGAGGATTCCCGTGCGCTTGGTTTCGGCTACCGTTGACGCGACGAGTGGCCTCTACAGGTCCATCGATGCGACATTCGGTCATCCCACCTCGAACACGGGCCTCGATCATGCTCTACACCATCGCCATC
>NYSW01000091.1 GCA_002683195.1 Phycisphaerae bacterium | reverse complement strand
CGTGGCCGCCGTTGGGCACGATGTAGGTGCGCAGGCCGGGCAGGATCGCGCCGGTGCCCGGCACGTCGTAGGCCACCCAGTCATGGGATCCGGGAAGGCTGAAGATCTCGACACCGCGTTTCGTCAGTTCGTCCCAATTCTCGCTCACGTAGAGATCGTCGGCGACGCGGTTGATGGCGGTCAGGACCTCATCGGTCGTCCAACCGACCGTTGTGGCGGCTTCGACGAGATTCTGAAATCCCTTGCCGTAGTAACTCCATTCCTGATCCCCCGATGGAAGTCCGTCGGCCCGAGCGGCGACGAAGGCCTCGTTCGCGGATTCGACCTGGGTGATCGCATCGGGGTCGTGCGCCCGGATCGGGGTGTCGGTCGTGAAGGCGTGCGTGCTCCGAACGGCGGTCACCCGCTCGTCGTGGATCGAGGCGATGAGCGGGGTCATCCCGTTCTTCGAGTTGCCGTACGCGATGACCGGCCCGGGCTGGATGAGTTCGTCATCGAACGCCGCGGTGATGGAGCGCATCATGATGGCGCCCCAGAGGTAGTACTCGGAGTAGCGGTAGTCGAGCGTTTCGGCGAACCGGGCCCGGAGCACGCCTTCCGGTGGCAGATCGAGGTAGTAGCCCAACGACTTGATCTTCGTCGTCACCACCCCGGCGCCCGCATCGAGCGCCACCCGATCGCTCGCGGATACCGGCTCGTCGCCATCGGAAGTCTCGTTCAGGCCCGATCCGCTGATGACGAAACCCTCGACGGTTCCCTCCAGGGGAACGACGAACCGGACCGGCACCCGGATCTCGACGCCCTGCCACCAGTCATCGACGTGGATGTCGATGAGCTTCTGCCGCGTCGTGCCGTCGATGGTGTCGACGTGCCAGGGTTCGACCACCACGACGTCGAGNGTGNTGGTGTCGGTCANGGTCGGCATGTGAAACGGCTCGGCCGGCGTCGGGCCGGNGTCGCAGGACCCNGGNACCGGGCCCCAGAGGGTGAGCATGATNCCCAGGTCCTGCCCTTCGACGAGTCCATTCCCATCGAGGTCCCCGGGGCAGTCTGCGGCCGGGCAGTCGCCCCAGAAGACCAGCAGTTGCCCGAAGTCGGCGGCATCGACCATCTGATCACCGTCGAGGTCCGCACGGCAGGCCGGATCTTCGGCGACCGCCGAGGAGTACCGGCTGACCGGCCCGATGGTGGTGAGTCCGAGGCTGGTGAGCAGGGCGAGTCGAGTGATGAATGGCATGTGGAGGATTCCTTTGCTGCGGTTTCCGGGTTGAGACGACGAGATTTGTCTCCGCGAATGAATCCGGGGACGGAAATACTCGGTTTCGATTTGCGAGACCGATCGGTCCCACCCGGTCTCTTGGGCGTCGACCTGCACGCCGAAGCAACGAGGGCCAGGGGCTCCCGCGTCAGAGCCCGCGCGGAAGAACCTCGCACCAGGAATCGAGTGCGGGGATGCGAGGCTTCCGTTGGATCGGCCATCGGGCGGCGTACTCGGCGGGAAATCGGTCGGTGGCGCCGTTCGATCATCTGGGTTTCGTATCATTCACGTTCCGAACTTTTGTCCTGTCGTAAAACGTCGCCGGCGAGCCCGTGTCCATGAACATCGACTTGCGTGAAATTCCCTGCGTCTGGATCAACGTGGATGCGGATGCGGAGAAGGCCGAGCAGATGGAAAGCCTGCTTGCCGGGCTCGGCATCCGCGATCGNCGGCGATTCAGTGGTATCACCGGAATCGCCCCCCATGCCACCGTCAATCACGGTGAGGAGCACTACCGGAACTGCGCCGAGAGCCATTTCGGCGTGCTCCAGGCGGCGCTCGACGCGGACACGTTCCCAATTCTGGTCCTTGAAGACGACGTCGAAGTGCAGGATTTTCCGGATGCCCCGATCGAGTGTCCAGACGACGCCGATGCGCTGTATCTCGGCACGAGTCATGGAAGCCCGGACTACAGGGCGACTCCCGTATCCGATCTCCTCTTTCGGATTGAACGCGTCTATGCCGCCCACGCCGTGGTCCATCTCACCCGTGAGTACGCGGAAGCGGTGATCGCCGAGGGTCGTCAGGCGATCTACGAACGCGATGAGCCATTCGATGTCGCGTTGGCATTCGACATCCAGCCTCGCTTCAACGTGCACGCGATGCGTTCGCCGATCTTCTACCAGAGCGATGCGAAGAATCGAGTCAACCAATGGGAGNACATGACTCGCACGCCGCTTTCGCCTCGGGAACCATCTGGAACCGGCAGGCCGTCGATCATTCCCTGATCCGATCCGTGGCGTCCACGANNCCGTCGGCCATCATCCGATGTACCGCATCACCGGATATCTCCCGGCCAGCACCATCTCATCGATCACGAATCGCCGGATCCGTGGGTACCAAGCCAGTACCTCTCGCTGGAAGCGAAGCTGGTCGCGGGTCTCGACCTCGAGGGTCGCCTTGAATGCCTGGAAATCGAATCCGGCAAGCCGGATTGCGATGTCTCGGGCCATGGCATGGCACCACGACGTGGTGTCGGCATCGTCAGGATTCGTAACGGCGACCCGACGACAGCGAACCGCCAATGATTCGAGCTGCTCGAAGACCCCAAGTGCCGTTTCATCCGGGAGCGTGTAGGAATCAGGGATCTCCGGGAGCGACGCTTCACCGTTCCCATTGAACTGGAGCCGGCACTTCACTTCGCCTGCGATCATCGCCCCGACCAGCGAGGCCGCGGCCTGCTCGGGAAGGTCTGGCCGATGTCCGGTCGTCGCGGGTCGGTGGAGCACGCGGGTGGGGACGCCCTGCCCGTAGGCAAGCGGGCGATTGATCGCCGCGGACAGCGGTCGCAGCAGATCTGCGACCAGTTCGTTGTCTGATCGGTAGCTGGTTCGAACCGTGCGGTGCGGATTGCGGAGTGAGATCCGATCGTCGGTGAGAAACCACCACGGAAAATGGTCGAGTCCGGGACAGAGCCACCTCGCCAGGCACGATGAGACGTGGGTTTCGGACCCTCGAAAGGCGAACAGCCGGTTCTCACCCGCGGAAATCGTGCGATGCTCGATCGGCCGCCCTTGATTCGCGATGGTGGAGTCGACCATCGCGATGGTACGGAAGTCGGGAAGGCCGTACTCGGTGATCGCCACCGCGGCGATCTCGACGTCCTTCGACTGGCTGTTCTCCGTCATNTCCGCGTGGTCCACGACGAACCGACTGCTGTCACCGAGGCGGGACAGACGATCGAACGCCTGGTGCATCGTGTTGTGACGATGGTTCGAGACCGGGACCACGCCCCAGCCCTCGGTGCGAAGCGCTCCCACCGTGCGGCCGATCGGTTCGAAGATCGGTCCGATTCGATTCGGTCGCATCGCGATCCGGCCGCCGAGCTCGGAGAACCGTTCTGACCCATGCAGGATCTGGCTGTTTTCGGAGCGGCCGGGCAGGAGGTCGTCGCACCCCTCCAGGAACGGCGCTTCCTCGGGGACCGTGGTGTCGTCGTCCATCGAGAGNACGCGGCCCAGCAGTGGNAATTCCGTCGCGATGCGACTCTGGGCGTAGCCGCTGCGAAGAAGGAAGTTCTCGAGAACCCGTTCCGGGGGGCGGAGCCTTTCCCGAATCAGATCGGCGGCTTCCGTTTTCGTCTCGAGATCCTGAAGGAAGATCTCGGGCCGTCGAACGACCGGGCGCTCGGAGTGGTGGATCGCCCAGCTGATGTTGGCAGCCTTCGATTCGAGCGAGCAATCGAGCGTCTGGTCACCGATCACGATCCGGGAGTCCTCTGCGATGCCTTCCGCTTCGAGCCGGGTCGCGACGCTGTGGAGCCAGTGTCCCAGATCGCCGGGTGACTTCCCGGTGACGCTTCGCCAACGACCGCGGGTCGGGCAGCAGATCGTTCGGGAAGCCTCTTCCGGAGGCAGTGTCGATTTTTCAAATCGCCCCTCTGATCGCTTCATCCGTACCGGCCTCCGGACATCGACGACGGAAAATCGTCGCGTCGATCCGTGATGGATGCTCGCGAGCCGTGCCGTTTTGTCGTCGCCTTTCGAGTGCCGTCGGTTTTCGGTCGCTGTNCGTGATGCATGGATTTCTCAGGTGCTGTTGATGACGTTGGACGGCAGCGAGGTTGAAAATGACCGACCTTCNTCATGGTAAGGAAGTCGAATGGCCATCGATGGGCGATTTGGTGAAAGGCGGAATTCCGCTGGTTTTCGGACAGAGTCGGACCATCCGACGCTCCGGGAAACGGTCGAGTGGGCGATCAAGATCCTTCCTTCCTTCCTTCCTTCCTTCCTTCCTTCCTTCCTTCCTTCCATGTCAACACCGATCGTCTCTGGCGGGCGTCCTCCGGCACGGACGCCGATCTTCGGTGACCCATGAATCGTGAAGGTCATGAAAATGACGGTGAGAAACCAGCCGGCTCTTTGAAAGAGGGGGAGCGGGTCGGAACGCTCTGGCCCACCACTCAAATGGTGGCGATTGACCGGTGCCTTCCGGTCGGAGGCGGAACATNCGACGGATTTCTTCTCGTCAAGGTCGTCGCGCGGACCGTGNGGGCGAGTCTGGGCCTCGAAGGATCACGATTGATTCGCCGAGCCGATTCACGAGGTCGCTGGAAGGGTTCCGGACATGTGATNGTCACGNCCGAATCGAGGACGGCGACCTGTCGNTCCGAATTCCTCGCGGGGGCGATCAGGAAGTATCACATCACCGCCTTGCTGTTCTGGAAGGGCGCGATTTTGACCTCTAAGATNAGTGTCTGAACATGGCGTGGCCATGCTCCTCGACTCCGTGCAGGAAATCGCGAATGACCGTGGGTGATGCTGATCAAAGTTTCGCAGACCGGCCGGGTGAAGCGTCGTCGCCGACGTCGGGGCGCCGCCGGAATCTTCTCTGGTTCCGCCGCCAGCTGAGGATCCACGACCAACCACTCTTCGATCCGCTCGCCCCGGATCGAGACGAGGTGGTCGCGGCCTGGATCCTCGATCCCCGTGAGCATCTGGACGTGATCCAGGACTTCACCCGGGCCGGCACCCATCGACTCCGCTTTCTCCTGGAGTCGGTGCGTGCCCTTCGGGAATCGCTCGGTCGCTTCGGGGTGGGGCTGGTCGTGCGGATCGGAGAGCCNGAAGACGTGCTNNCCGATCTCTGCCGCGATCTCGCCATCGATCGGTTGTGTTTCGTCGAGGAGCCGGGAACGGAGGAACGTTCGATCGAGCGCANGCTGAAGCGGGGCGGCTCCGTCGAGATCATGTCCCTTGCTCCGGAAACACTTTTTCAGATCGACGACCCTCGAGCGTTCGCCCGCGAATTGCCGGAGGTGTTCAGTTCCTTCCGGCGCACGGCCGAGCGGGGGCTCGAGATCGCGCCGCCGCGCCCGACGCCGTCTCTTCTCGTTCCGCTGGCGATGCCTGGATCCTTCGATTTCGGATTGGTGCCGGAGGTCGNCGGGCTCGGTCTGGAGGACGACCCCTCCGATTCGAGGGCGGTGCTCGGATTCGAGGGGGGCGAGCCGGCGGGGCTCGATCGGATGCGGGATTGGATGTTCACCGGCGATCATCTNAAGGAATACAAGGTCACTCGGAACGGGATGCTCGGCGGGGACTANTCATCGAAGTTCTCCCCCTGGATCGCCCTCGGCGCGCTGTCGCCTCGACTGATCGCCGAGGAGACCCTCCGGTACGAACAGGAGCGGGNCGCGAATGACTCGACCTATTGGTTGCGATTCGAACTGTTCTGGCGCGAATATTTCCGGCTGTATCTTCTCAAGCACGGGCGGATGCTCTTTCACGCCGCGGGCCCGTCGACGATGCCGATGGTCTGGAGTCGCGACNAGAAACGTTTTGATGCCTGGAGATCGGGTACCACCGGGATCCCGCTGATCGACGCCAA
Organism: Phycisphaerae bacterium; assembly: GCA_002683195.1. The sequence goes on along the minus strand of NYSW01000091.1, from coordinate 1,656 downwards.
CATGAGGGAACTCCGAACAAGCGGCTACATGTCGAATCGCGGTCGGCAGCTGGTGGCCAGTTTCCTGTCCAAGAACCTCGGCGTCGATTGGCGGTGGGGCGCCCGCTGGTTCGAGCATTGTCTCATCGACTACTGCCCGGCGGCGAACTGGGGGAACTGGGCCTACGCCGCGGGAGTCGGTGCCGATCCGCGGGGCTTCCGGGGATTCGACATCGGCAAGCAGGCTCGGAGATACGACGCCGACGGCGATTATGTGGCGCACTGGCTCCCGGAACTGTCGGCGATCCCCGGTTCCAAACGGCATGCTCCATGGCTCACCGGTGGTCCGACGCCGATCGTCGATCCGGCGCGATCCCTCGAGGCGGCCCGTCGACGATGGGAAACCGCCGACGGTTCGAGCCGCCAATTTNTTTGAGCGGCGTGGGCTCGNCTCGCGCCCGTGAACGCGCTGCGTCTTCGATCAGAAACCGTCCGTGGCAGGCTTCTGCCAGACGGTCGTATTCGACTGGTTCGAAGTCAGGCGAGAAGTGAAGATTCGGTGGTGATGATGACGGTGCTGATTCCTTTTGCCCATTGAGCGTGGTGTCCCGACGTCGATGGCGGCGGATCTCCTCGTCGCGCGAACGAATCCACGCGTGCGACGGCATTCGTGCCGGAAACATCCCGCAGGTCACCACCCCTCGCGACACCGTCGGCGGCACTCAGGGCGAGTATCCCCAGCCGACCGAGATGACGCTTCGATCGAAACGCCGAATGCCGCACCCATCATGGGTGCGGCGTTCGTCATCACACGGATGGTGGTGTTTCCTGCCTGCTCGGCGGCGGTGGTGAGGCTTTGGGCGCGATGGCGGATCGAGTTGGGAGGGGGGCGACACGTTTGCAGACGGGGTCCATGACCGTGAAGAGGAGCAGGGCGTACAGACCGGCTTCGGGGGTCGGCATGGTGGTGGCCAGGATCAACGCGATGGCGAGGATCGCCATGCTCAAGAGCGATTCGACCCAGCGACGCCTGACCCGGGCCGGTTCGTCGGCGGCGCCCAAGATGCGATCGAGTCGCCTGGTGTCGATCGCCAACGCGGTCTCGGTGGCCGTCGCGGCGGTGAGGATGGCGAGATACAGCACGACGGCCGTCCTTCCGCCCGGCTGGGCGATGAGTTCGGTGGCGAAGGGCATGAACGCGACGAGCATCAGGAAGATGAGGTTGAGCCAGAGAATTCTGGTGTCGACGAGGATGTCGCGATCGAACAGGTGGACGTGTCGGATCCACTGCTGGGTGATGACGTAGAAACTGATGGAGTAGGCGACCAGAGCGGGTGAATTCGAGGAGAGCATCGCCAGAAGGTCCGAGCCCGTGGTCAGTGGTTGTTGTGGTGGCGTCAGACGAAGTGCCATGATGGTGAGTGCGACCGCGAAAACCCCGTCGGTGAAGATCTTGAGCCGTTCGCTTCCGGATCCGTCACGAATCCGGTCCAGCAGTCCCGGCCGGGAGGCGGCCGATCCGGGCGCTGATGTGGTGTCAACGTGTTCCACCACCATCGACGAAGGGGGATGCGCCAGGAGTCCGGTCGCGATCACGCCGCCGACGACGGTCAGAAGCAGGAAGCCGAATCCACCGAGCGGCCCCTGCGGCAGGTCGATCAGGAGCGCTCCGGCCAC
>NYSW01000090.1 GCA_002683195.1 Phycisphaerae bacterium | reverse complement strand
CGGAACTCGATCCTTCGGAAGAACACCTCGGAATCAGGGGCGATCGAGATGATCCGGCCGCCGCCCTCCGCATCGAGGATGGCGGTCTGTCCGAAAGAAGCCTCGATCGTGAGAATCTTCCCCGGGATGATGATGTTCGAGACGGCCGTGGTTTGGTCTTCGAGCACGATCACATCACCATCGGCGGCGATGTCGATCGCCTGTTGGAGATCGTTCTGGTCACAGCCGGAATGACAGACGGAGATCGTGTCCGCCACCGCGCCGGCGGAAAGAAACCCGATCAGGATGAGTGTGGTGAATCGTGTCTTGAAGTGATGCATGGTTTCCTTTCGAGGTTTCGGAAAAGATAAACCATGCATTCCTGACGGGCGGATGTCTTGGAGATTGTGGACGCTGGCGGATTCTGGCGAACCTGAACCGGAAGCCGTGATGGAGTTCGCCTTGCGATGGTCCTTCGTTTCGACCGCCGGGAGCCTCAGCCCACCCGACCGAACCGCACCGGATCGAGCAGGGGAGTCTCGATCGACGGCGAGCCGTCGCACAGGATCTCGCCGACCAGTCGCCCGGTGATCGGTCCGAGGGTCATGCCCATCATCGCGTGGCCGGTCGCGACCACCAGACCCTTCGCCCACGGGACTTCACCGATCATCGGCATGCCGTCGGGCGTGCACGGCCGGTAGCCCGCCCACTCGTTGGTCACCGTCGCGTCCTCGAGATCACGCAGGTATGCGGAGGCGGCCCGGGTGAGATTTTCCAGTCGCGAACGCGTCCACGGTCGCCCGTGGCCGGTGATCTCCAACGTGCCCGCCAGCCGAAGTCGATCGAACATCGGGGTGAACGCGATGAAGGTCTCCCGCAACACGCCGCCCATCCGAGGCGCCCGGGAGAGATTTTCGAGTTCCCGGTGATATCCACGAGCGGGTTCCATCGGCACGTCGAGTCCGATGGTGGCGGCCAGAGGAGGCGTCCAGGTCCCGGCGGCGAGGACGACGCGGTCCGCGTCGATGAGATCGCCTCGGGACAGCCGTACCCCGGCGATTCGTTCTCCATCAAGCCGGAGGCTCTCGATTCCGGCGTCATCACCCTCGAGAATCTCCACGCCACGGGCGATGAGATCCCGGCGCAGCCCGCGCATGAACGCGAGGGGATCCATGGTGGCGCTCTCATTGAAACGGACGGCGCCTGCCACCTCGTCGGAGAACGAGGGGTCTGCCTCGCGGAGGGCATCGCCGTCGAGTCGGTCCGCGGTGTAGCCGAAGGGCGTGAGGTGGTCGATCTCCCTCGTCGCCTCGTCGAGACTTGATTTCTCGAGGCAGACATCGAGCCAGCCGGACGGACGCCAGTCGCAGTCGATCGACGTCTCCTCCAGCATGAGATCGAAACCCCTGGCGGTCTCGTGTCCGAGATGGGCCAGGACGGTCATGCATCGTTCGAAGTGCGAACGATTGCAGTGGCGGTGGAAGGTCCAGAGCCAGCGGGCGAGATCGCCGTCGAGGCGAGGTCGGACGTACAGCGGACTGTCGGGGTCCAGCATCCACTTGAGTCCCTGGACGCTCACCCCGGGGCGGGTGAGCGGGGGATGACCGTAGACGATCAATCCGGCGTTGCCCAGGCTGGCTCCATCCTCGATCGGCGATTGATCGAGAACCCGACAGGGGATGCCCCGGCGGTGGAGCCACCAGGCACTCGAAAGGCCGATGATGCCTCCCCCGACGACGATGACCGGCTTGTCTGGCGTGGCGGACATGGATGATTCGGACGAGGTGGTGGACGGGATACGAAAGAATCGCCCTCGATCGTCGTGGCGACGATCGAGGGCGAACCGGTGGGGATCGCCAGGTCAGGCTGAACGGTTCTTCGCCGCGGCCTCGTACTGGTCCAGGGTCGCTTCGAGTTCGGTGGTCATGCCGCCCTCCGCCCGATTGATCGCCTTCTTCTGGTAGCGGATCGCGGTGTCGAAATCCCCGAGTTCGAAGTATGCCCGGGCCAGCGTGTCGAGAATCGCAGCGTCCGAGCCACCGGAAGCTTCGTTCGCGGACTTGGCGACCAGCAGGGCGAAGTCGAGGTTCCGCTCCTTGACCGCGGCGTCATCAAGGACGTACCAGGCGATGCGATTGAGCATCATGGCGTTGCCCTTGTTCTCCTTGAACAGGTCCCAGCCGATGTCGTAGCCGGTGGGATCGCCGATCGGTCCGATCATGGTTTCGAACTTCATCATGCTCAGGCTCGGGTCGCCGGGCATCATCTCGAGTCCTTTGTTGATCTGACGCATGGCATCCGCGTAGTCGCCGCTGCGCCGGGCCTCACGAAGGCTCATGCTGATCGCCCGCATCATCTGTTGGGCCTTCGCTGCTCGTTCGAACTCGGTCCGGGCTTCCACGATGTCCCAGTCCTTGGCCACGATCTTCGCAAGCGGCTCATCCATGCTCATCGGGTGCCCGATCCAGGCGACGCGACCCTTCTCGTCGACCACGAAGGCACAGGGGATGCCGTTTCGACGCGCTGCCTTCATGTAGGCCTCGTTGGTCTTGGCGTCCTGGTCGAGGGCCATCGTGTAGCGGGTCTTCGCATCCCACTCGGGCTTGCCGAGGAAGGTCTTGACCACGCTCGGTTCCTCCTGGGTGACGCCGATGATCGTCACGCCGCGGTCCGCGTACTCGGCCTGAAGCTCGCTGAGATGCGGCATGCCAGCCTTGCAGGGGCCACACCAGGTCGCCCAGAATTCCATGACCGTGACCTTCCCCTTGGGGAAGGTCTTGAAGTCGGTATTCCCCTTGAGGATTTCAGCCAGCATCGGTTGCGGAGCCCGGTCACCGATTCGGAGCATGGGTTGTTCGGCTTCCTTGGCCGCGGCAGCCCGGGTGGCGCTGGGCGCTGCAGGCATGATCTTCTTCGCAGGGACGGAGTCCTGGGCCGCGACCTTGGCGGGGCCGTGCTGGGCGGCAGTCATGCCGGTGAGGCCGAGCGCGAGGATGGAAGCGGCGGTGGCCGGGAGGATTCGGGGCATCTCTGGACTCCGTGAATGCTGGCGGGCGGATACGGACCACTCTGGTCCGCCGGATCGAAGGGTATCCCGTTCGTGCCTCAGGCATCGGGCCAGGGATTCAAATCGGCCGGGGTGGGGATCAGCGTGGGATCCGAGGTGATCTGTACGGCGGCGGCATCACGCCGGGTTCCACGCTGCCGTCGGTATAGGCCGTGAGATTCGACCGGATGCCGTCCCCGTGCCAGGTGTCGGGTGCGAGGGCGACCGCCTTGCTCTGGATCCTGATCGCTTCGGATTCGTCGCCGCGAAGCCAGTGGATCCGAGCGAGGGTGTCGAGCTGGCCGGGATCCCCCCAATTCTGAAGGGCGTTGGCCCGGCGGCTCGTATCGAGGGCGAAGTCCAGATCTCGTCGCGACACCCGAGGGAAGGAGACCACGTGCCACGCGAGTTCGTTGAGCGTGATCGGGCTTCTCGGGAAATCGCGGATGATCCGTCGCCCCACCTCGTAGGCCTCGTCGGGACGATCCGCACCCGCCAGCAGGAGGTCGAATTCCTTGACCAGCAGGGGCGTGTTTCGTGGATCGATCGCGATGCCTTCCCGTACCAGATCGATCACTTCGTCCCACTCCATTCGATCTCGACTGGCCAGTGACCGGCTTCGATCGATCTCTCGCATCAGTGCCATCCGGGCGGCATATTCGAGCGCATCGTTGCGGTAGGCGGTGGGGTTCCAATCACCGGCGATCATCTGGGCGAGCGGTCGGAGCATCGCGGTCAGGGCCGAGTGGTAGCTGATTCGTCCCTCTTCATCGACCACCACCACCGCCGGAAGGCTGGTCAGGCCGAGCGGTTCGAGGAAGGCTCGTCGCCACGCCTGGTCTTCGTCGAGGATGGTCCGAGGTGGAAGCATGTCCGGATTCTTGGCGTCACCGAGGCCGGNAAGTACGGATTCAACCCGATCCTTCGGGCCGAGTGNGATCGAGATGCCCTCGAGATGATCCTGTTCCGTGGNCACGGATCGCAGGCGATTGAGATGTGATTCGGCCCCACCGACGAAGGGAGACCAGAACACGAGGATCGTCTTCCTGTCCGTCGGCCAGGCTTCGAGCGGTTCGCCGACGATCGCTTCTCCGCTCCGGGGCAGCGGGGCCGGATCTCCGAACATTCGGAGCTCGCGGATGCTCGAGGAATCGGGGGCGAATCGTGAGGCGGCGATCGGGGGCAGCGGCGAATCCTCGCTCGAGAGCCCCGGGGCCGTCGGAGGCGATACCGGGATCGGAGGTGTCGTCTCCGCGAGCACCGAGGTCGCGAGGGCGACGGAGAGACCGAATACGACCGGCGAGGGGGGCATCATCGTCATATTCGGATCGTACCCCCGAGAACGCCCTCCGCCCAGATGAACGACGTATCCTTCAGCACATGCCGGCCCAAATCATCAATGGCAAGGAACTCAGCTTCGCAGTCCGCCGACAGGTGGCTCGCCGGGTCGCGGAATCCGGCAGGCCGGTCCGTCTGGACGCGGTGATCGCGGGCGACGACCGTGGAGCGGACATCTACGCCCGGAACCAGCGGAAGACCTGTGCCGCGGTGGGCATCGAGTATCACCTTCATCGCCTGCCTTCGGACGCCGGCTACGAAGAGGTCGCGGGCAGGGTTCTCCTGTTGAACGAAGACGACTCGGTCACCGCGATCATGGTTCACCTTCCGCTTCCCGAAGACGTCGAGGCGGAGCGGATCCAGGCCTTGATCCATCCGGACAAGGATGTCGAGGGCGTGAATCCCGCCAACATCGGAAACATCGTCTACGGACGCCGAAGTCTGGTGCCGTGCACGGCGTTGGCGAGCGTGGAGATGATCGAGTCAACCGGGATCGAACTGCGTGGCAAACGCTGCGTGATCGTCGGGGCGAGCAACATCGTCGGCAAGCCGATCGCGGTCCTGCTCATGCGGGCGGAGGCGACGGTGATCTCGACCAACAAGTACACCGAAGATCTTGGGTCGCTCACGCGAACCGCGGACGTGTTGGTGGCCGCGGCTGGTGTGCCCGGCCTGATCACTCGGGAGATGGTGAAGGCGGAGGCCGTGGTGATCGACGTGGGAATCAACCGCGTGCCGGGGCCGGAAGGAAAGAAGATCACCGTGGGCGACGTGGCCTTCGACGACGTGATCGAAGTGGCCGGTCATGTGAGTCCCGTTCCAGGTGGCGTGGGTCCGATGACGGTCGCAATGCTCCTTCGCAACACCTGTGAAGCGTCGCTCGGCTGATGGTCCNGCCCGCGNGGCNTCCNAGCCGTCTTCAGNTTCGGCTTTCGCTTCCGCTTTCGNNNCTCNNTNGCGACNTCAGANCGACGTGGGGATGCTTCTCTGGAATCGGAAGAAGTTNCCNGGGTCGTACGCCGNCTTGACCGTGACGAGGCCATTGAAGTTGTCGCCGTAGTACACCTCCGNCCAGTTCACGACGTCGGGGTCCCAGTAGCCNTGANANGCGCCGAGGTCGTAGTGTGGTCGGAGCTCNCCGTGGAAGCCCCGCATCCAGCGCAGAACNGCGGCNTCNCTNGCCTTGCTGGCCGAATTCNTGGGCCANCCCTCGTAGATCTGGGTGACGATTCGGGCATCGCGGTGAACCCACGCGGTGTCGCTGGCAGCCGGTTCGGCCATCGCACCACCCCATCGGCTGATGAGCATGGTGGCGGTGCCGCCGGTGGCGAGCACCGGATCCAGCGTTCGAGCGGNCCGCCAGTCCAGGGCGATGTCCGCGATCTCCGTCGTGGGGGGGGTGGATGCCAGAANTGATTTTCGGTGGCTGCCGCCGGGGCTCAGGGGGTCGCTGCCCTGNCAGGCCGGGGTGTTGACGGCGCTGACCGATGCCGCTTGCACGGGACGATCCGGAACGCTGTCGACCAGGGCGTCGAGCTGGGAGGTCACCGTTGATGCCGAGGTTTCGTCCTGAATCACCACGATCACCTGGCCACCGTTGGCGGAAGACTTGAAGGAGATCAGGGCGGCCGTTTCTTCGGGGAGAGAGTCGATCCAGAGGCGCCAGGCGCCGTAGACGTTCTTGAAGGTCGACCAGTCCCAGCGGACGATTCCCTGCCACGCGGTGGACCAGGGAATCGCGTCGTACCAGAGATTGGTGACCACCCCGAAGGATCCGGCGCCGCCCCCGCGCAATGCCCAGAAAAGGCCGCTGTCCGCATGCTCACTGCAGATGGTCGTGGATCCGTCGGCCAGGACGACTTCCGCCGCGACCATTCGGTCGAGGGTCAGACCCCAGCGATTGGTCATGGAGCCGTGGCCGCCCACGAGACTCAGGCCTGAGATCCCGACGGAAGGGCATGAGCCGGACGGCAGTCGCATGCCGGCGTCGCAGTGAAGACGCCGGGAGACTTCGCCAAGCGTTGTTCCGGCTCCGACGGCGGCCACTCCGTCGCGATCCACGGTCACGGCATTCAAATCTCGCAGATCGAGCACCAGGGTGTCCCCGGTGGAATAGCCCCCGTAACTGTGTCCCCCGGAACGAACCCGCGGGAAGATCGAGCGTTCGCGGCACCAACGAATGACTCCGGAGATCTCGTCCGTGGACCGCGGACGAATCACGATCGGCGGATTCACCTGCAGGTTGGAAGTCTGAATGGCGGCCACATCCGCGTAGCCGGCGGTCTGGGGTCGGAACATCGATCCGCCGTCGACGAGCTTCTTCTGAAGTGATTTGTAATCGCGGGTCTGCAGGTTCCTGAAGTCGATCCTGAGATCGCTGGAGTCCTGCGCGGATGCTCGAACCAGAAATGGAGAGGCCGTCATGGCCGTGGCGGCCATGAGAAAAGTGCGGCGATTGGAAGAACTCATGGACGCTGGTATCCGGAATGCAGAGGCGGAGACTAAGAGCCTAGATCCTAAGGGCGGTTTCTCCCTGAAAAATCGGCCGATTGAATCAGATGGCTTCACCCTTATCCATGGCGGTTTCTGGCGGCTTGGCTGGGTTACTGGTCGTACCATGTCGGCGGAGGGCCTCCATCGATGTCGAACAAACCTCTTGGCTCGTCGTTCGGGATTCAATTCCGACGAACGTTCAATGCCGTGGTCTGCGCTCTGGTCACGATCGGGTTCACGAAGAATCCGGTCGGCGCCGAGCCACCCGTCGCCGCATCTTCGTCACTGGTTCCCGGTGACCAGGGGTGGCCGAGAGCGATCACCCACGACGAGGGCACGATCGTGGTGCAGGCGCCGCGGTTGGACCGCTGGACGGATGACACGGTGACCGCCACCTTCGCCGCCGCGGTCGGATTCGGTGCGGACGGTGACGTCTCTGATGGGTTGGTCGGATCGTTCACCATCGAAGCGCGGGTCTTCCAGAATTCAGAGACCGACCAAGCGACGCTGTACAACCTTGCGGTGACCATGTCTTCGTTCGGGGTTGGTGCCGCCGCTGATCGGGCCACGAATCTGGCCCGGGCCATCGCGCCGATCAATCCGGTGACCCTGCCGTTGACTCGTCTGCTTTCCCTGATCACCGCGGACACCGTGGTCGACGTGCCGGTCACCACCGTCTCCTCCGATCCTCCGATCGTGATGTACCGCACGACCCCGACCGTGCTTCTGCAGAGACCCGATCGGATTCGAACCCGGCCCTTCGCGCCGGGGATCGAGACCGTGGTGGGCGTTCCTCAACCACTGTTCAAGGTCACGGTCGAGGGAACGCCGACGTGGTACCTGTTCGATGGCGTGGGCTGGCTTGGCTCCGAAGATCTTGAAGCCGAGGTCTGGAGCGATGTCCGGGTGCTGCCCGCTGCATTCACCGAACTCCCCGACGAGCCGAAGTACGCGGCGTTCCGGCGGGTGATCGATTCGATCGGAGAGGCTCCCGAGGTGGTACCGACGGTGGTCCGGGTCGATCAACCGGCGGCCCTGGTGGTGGTCGATGGAGACCCTGTCTGGTCTCCGATCGAGGGAACCGACCTTCTGCGGGCCACCAACACCACGAGTGATCTCTTCTTCGATCCCACCGGTGCGATTTCGGTTTCCGCTCCCGGAGAAACGGCCACTCGTCTCGCCGGTTCGAAGTACTTCCTGCTTTCGAGTGGCCGGTGGTTCACCGCCACGACGCCGCAGTCCGAGTGGCGGGCCATCGCCTCGGCCGAGGTCCCCGCAGCATTCCGGGCGATTTCCGCGGACGATGAAGCCGTCGTTCACGTCCTGGCGTCGATTCCCGGAACCACCCAGAGCCGGCAGGCCGTCGCTCGGGCCCAGATCCCCGAAATCGCGGCGATCGATCGAGCCGACGCCACCCTCAACGTGCTCTACGACGGAGCGCCCCGGTTCGAGCGGATCGAGAACACGCCGATGCAATACGCGGTCAATGCCGACCTGCCGGTGATCAGGGTGCAGGGGCGGTGTTACGCCGTGAAGAATGCGGTCTGGTTCACCGCGCCGCGGGCGACCGGTGCCTGGTCGGTGGCGGCCTCGGTACCCGAGATCATCTACACCATTCCCAGTGATCATCCGCTGTACGCCGTGACCTTCGTGCAGGTCCTGCTGGCGGAAGATGATGTCGTGGTGTGCGGATACAGCGCCGGCTACGAGAACGTCTACGTCTCGGGCGGCACCGTGGTCTACGGCACCGGATACTGGTGGCCTCGCTCGTACTGGTCGAGCTGGTATTGGTCACGCTGGTATTGGACCCATCCGCCGTGCTGGGGGTGGGGGCAGTGGTACGACCCGCGATCCGGCCGTTACGTCGCGGCTCGACGCTGGGTCGGTCCGTACGGGGCCGGCACCGACTACCGGTGGGACAATCCTCGCACCGGATGGCAGGGTGCGGGCTTTCGGGCTCGAAGCCCCTACGCCCAGTGGGGGGGGACGGTGGCGACCAACGGGAGCGTCTGGCTTTCCGCCGGGCATGTGACCACCGCCCGGGGAACCGTGGGGGGGATTCGCGGTTCCGGCGGCAACCGGATCGTGGCGGGCGACCGCAGCGGAGGCTGGCGGGCGACCGGGGTGCACGACGGCAATCGATACGTCGCCGGCAATGGCAGCCTGTACCGCCGCGAGAACGGATCCTGGTCCCGCTACGAAGGTGGCGGGTGGGTTCCGGTGTCTCGGGACGGGGCGTCCGATCGGTCGTTTGACACGACTCGAAGGTCACTCGAGCGTCAGGCGACCGCCCGAGATCGATCCGCTCGCCAGAGTCGTTCGACCCCGGGTCGTTCGATCCGAACGCCGGCCCGCCCGACGATCCCGTCGCGTTCCGCCGGCGGAAATCGCGGCGGAAATCGCGGTGGTGGCGGGGGACGGAGTCGAGGTGCTCGCGGGCGTTGAGCCGTCGCGAGGTCTCCGGGCTCACATCCGCCACTCTCCGCCAAATTCAGCGACCTCGCAGATTCCAATGTGAATCCGCGGGGGCCTTTTTTCTGTTGGGTAACTCGATCGAGTCCGTCGAGGTCGACGGGCCTTCGCGTTCAAGGTCCACGCTTCGGAGACCAGGTCAATTCTTCAGGCAACCGGAAGCGGTGATTCAGGACTCTGATGGCCGCCTCTCGCGAGTCAAGATCCACCCGGAATTCCGAAGTACCCCCGCCCGCCAGAACCGCCCAGAATCGGCCAGAATCGACCAGATTCTGCGTTCGGCGCTCTCGGTTGACGCATGTCCCTAGTGGCGGCAGTGCCGAGACGTCCCGGCCAATCCGTCGTTCCGGGTCACCCAGCCCGGCCCCCGACCCAACCCGATTACTCAGATCAGAGATTGCCAATCATGTCCGACCGCCATCGCGCCCTCACCCTCACGACCCTCGCCCTCACGGCCGTTGCCGCCGCCGGCCTCGGCGTTTCCTCGGCCCACGCCCAGGATGCGGTCCAGTGGACGGAAGCCGAAGGGGGGAACGGGCATTGGTATCAGGCCATCGAGTTGTCAGGCGGACCCGGTGGCGTCGGGGGTACGCAAGAGATGTATCTGAACGCCGCGAGAAACCTTGGAGGCGACTTGGCGTCGGTCACCACCCCCGGAGAGAACCAGTGGATCCGGAGCAATATTGCCGACCGCGAGCAACTCTGGGAAGACAATGGGAACGGTTGTGTCTGCGTCGGGCCGATG
>NYSW01000089.1 GCA_002683195.1 Phycisphaerae bacterium | reverse complement strand
GAGTCGAAGGCCAAAAGAGACGCCGCCCTTCGCCGTGAGGCGAAGGGCGGCGATCGTGGCCTGAAGTCGGTGGTTCGGTCAGCTTTCGAAAAGATCGTGACTGTCATTCCGGTCCTTGAGGATCTGGTCCATGACCTCCTTGGCCCGGTTCGCATCGCCCTCGAGGATCGCCATTTCGAGTTGAAAACTGGCGATCAGGGACATCACCATGTGCTTCTGGAACGACCGCTGGTAGGCGACCTCGTCCGCACCGAACTTCTCCTTGGCGGCTTCGCTCATCGGGATCACCGTGATGTGCGGGCGGGCGGTGAGAAGGCCGGCTTGCATGGCCATGGTCGCGGCCATGTCGCGATCGAAACTTCCCGCATCGAACTTCGTGCGCCGAAGTCCACGAAGGGCCTTTCCACACTTTGACATGCCGTCTTCGAACGCCTTCTTGGGATCGACCGGAGCTGAGGCCGAGGAACCGCCTTCCTGAGGCTTCTGCATCCCTGGCCGGCTGCCATCCTGCCCACCACCCGGTCGGCGATTCCGCATGAAGACGGTGATCTCCTTGACCACGATGAAACCGTCTCCATTGGCGTCGGCCTGATCGAAGGCGGCGGCGAAGCGACTCTTGGCCACTTCGTCGCGGCTGAGCTTGCCGTCTCCATCCGTATCCATCCGCATCAGCCGATCGCTGATCTGGTTCTGGTCGGTCTGGCGGCCTCCTCGGCTCTGTCTTCCACCGGCACCGGGACGATCGCCTTCCTGGCCGGCTGCGTCACCCGGACGGGCGTCCTGACCTTGAGTGGCCTGGGCCGCTGCGGAGGTTTGAATGGAACACTGGAGAAGGATGGCCAGCGAGGTCACGAAGAGCGGGCGAAGGATGCGAAACGACATGACGTTCTCCAAAATCGTGATTGAGTCGGGATTCGGGTTGTAAAGAAATTGTCCGAATGACGGACATCGGGGACACGAAGGATACGAGATCAGGTCGCGTCGGCCACGATCGCCTGAGCCTCCCGGAGAATCGTCTCGAGGTGTTCCGGGCCCTTGAGGCTCTCGGCGTAGATCTTCGAGATCGGTTCGGTGCCCGAGGGCCGAGCGGCGAACCAGCCATGATCGGTCGCGACCTTGAGCCCGCCGATCGCGGCGTCGTTCCCCGGGGCACGTGTGAGGGTCGCGGTGATCGGATCCCCGGCGAGTTCGGTGGCGGTCACCGCGGAGGCGTCGAGCTTCTTGAGTGCGGCTCGAGTTCCGGCGTCGGCGGGGGCGGAAATGCGTTTGTAGGCGGGATCGCCGAACTTCGCCACGATCTCGCCTTCGTGCTCGCCGGGATCACGACCGGTGGTGGCCATGATTTCAGCCGCCAGAAGGTCCATCACGATTCCGTCCTTGTCCGTGGTCCAGGGCCTTCCATCCAGCGTGAGGAANGAGGCTCCCGCGCTTTCCTCGCCCCCGAAAGAGATCGAACCGTCGAAGAGACCCGGCGCGAACCATTTGAATCCCACCGGCACTTCGCACAACCTTCGGCCGGCGTCGGCGACCACTCGGTCGATGAGGATGCTTGAAACCAGCGTCTTGCCGATCCGGCTCGACGGATTCCAGCCGGTTCGGGTGGCGAGCAGGTGTCGAATGGCCACCGCGAGAAAACGATTGGGATTCATGAGACCGCCCGAACGACAGACGATGCCGTGTCGATCGCTGTCGGGATCGTTGCCGAAGGCCAGGTCGTAGGNGCCATCGGCCATCTGCATGACCAACGGTGCCATCGCCTGAGGACTCGAACAATCCATTCGGATGAGTCCATCCCGGTCGAGCGTCATGAAGGCGAATCGTGGATCGATGGTGTCATCGACGACCGTCACGTCGATGCCGTGAATGTCGGCCAGCACCGGCCAGACCGGAAACGAGGCTCCACCAAGGGGATGGGTGGCGAGTTTCAGGCCCGCACCCCGAATCGCGTCGAGATCGATCACCCGGGCNAGTGACTGCACGTATGGCGTGATGAAGTCGACTTCTTCGACGTGGTCGAGCGACGTGAGGGGGCGGTCACCGCTTGGGTTTCGTTTCACCGCGGAAAGACCATCCGCGAGAATCTCGTTTGCACGGTGCTCCACCTGACCGGTGATCTCGCCTCCGGCAGGGCCGCCGTCGGGCGGGTTGTACTTGAAGCCCCCGTCACGAGGGGGGTTGTGGCTCGGAGTGATGATGATCCCGTCTGCACGACCGGGATCTTCGGGCGATCGCGATTCATTGAAGGCCAGGATCGCACGGGAGACGATCGGAGTGGCGGTGATACCGGCCCCGCCCTGCACCTGGACGGGAACCGCGTTGGCTGAGAGCACTTCGACCGCGGTTCGCTCGGCCGGTTCGCTCAGGGCGTGGGTGTCCTTCCCGAGGATCACCGGGCCGCGGATGCCTTCCTTCACGCGAAATTCGACGATGGCCTGGGTGATCGCGGCGATGTGATCGTCGTTGAAGGTCGTGTCCAGAGACGAGCCCCGGTGACCGCTGGTGCCGAAGGTGACCCGATGGGCCGCGACGCTGGGGTCGGGATGTCGATCGTGAAAGGCCNCGAGCAGGGCGTCGAGGTCCACGAGGTCGCGGGGAATGGCGAGGCCGCCGGGGGTGCCGGGTTCGGCGAGGGCGTGGGTCATGGGGGGTGCTCCGTCCAAGGGTCTGGTGCAGTATCGCGTTTTTAAGCACGTCCGGGGAGGAGCCGATCCCGGTTCGTGGCTGCCGTCGGCATCGCCGACCCCCTCGTGTTTGCGACGCATTCACGCGATTCCGGCATCGCCTCCTCGTGTGGGGGAGTCCGGGGCGAAGTCGGGGAGGCAGAGTACCGGGACACCCCGGCCTTTTTTTCGACGCTGTGGGGCGCGGTCGGGTTCAATGGGGGCATGACACCTGATGCTTCCATCGTCGGTTCGAGGTTCCTCCGCGGACTCCTCGCTCTCTTCGTGATCCTTGGTGCCGGGGGCCCGGTCGGCTCCGAGGCCGACGCGGCACCGCCGCTCGTCGTGGAGACCTGGAACATCCGCTGCGACAACCCCGGAGACGGGATTCATGCCTGGCCGCATCGAAGGAATGACGTGCTCACCCACCTTCGCGACTCCCGAGCCGACATCATCGGGCTGCAGGAAGCGCTGCCGCATCAACTGGCCGTGATCATCTCGGGGCTCGAAGGCCACGGCAGCTTCGGTCGCGGACGTGAACGCGATGCGGCCCGGGGTGAAGCGGTACCGATCTTCTGGCGACGTGATCGCTGGCGACTCGATCCCGATCACGCCACGCACTTCTGGTTGAGCGAGACGCCCGAAGTTCCGGGGTCGATGTCCTGGAAAACCGCCTGCACTCGAATGGTCACCATGGTCCGATTGCTTCCCGTCGGGACGTCGGGTGATCGCGGGCCGATCTGGGTGTGCAACCTTCACCTCGACCACCAGAGTGCCGAGGCTCGGACGAAGGGGGCGGCCCTGGTGCGAAGACGCATGGCGTCCCGGCCGCNAGGGATGCGGGAGGAACCGGTCGTCATCCTCGGCGATTTCAACGCGACTCCCGGTTCGCCACCGGTCGAGACGCTCNTGGCGGCGGGCGACGATGGGGCATTCGTCGATGCGTGGAGGGCGATCGACGATCGCCCGGAGGAGGCATCCGGGAGCACCTGGAACGGTTGGAATGCCGACACCCGCGAGCGACGCATCGACTACGTTCTGGTTCGGGGGCTGACGGTTCGGGCCGCTCGCATCATGCGTCCGACCAACGACGCCGGCCCGCTCTCGGACCACTGGCCGTTGCGGGCGACGCTCGATTTCACGCCCGACGTCGACTCGGCCTCGGAGTGAGGATCAGGCCGGGGTGATCGTGTCCAAGCCACCCATGTAAGGTCGAAGTGGCTCGGGTACCGACACGGAGCCGTCGGCTTGCTGGTGCATTTCGAGGATCGGAATGAGGATTCGCGGACTTGCGGCGACGGTGTTGTTCAGCGAGTAGGCGAACACCGTCTTCCTGGTTTCTGGATCTCGGTACCGCAGGTTCAGTCGGCGGCACTGGTAGTCGCCGAGCCGGCTTGCCGAGTGGGTTTCGCCCCAGTCGCCCACCGGGCGTCCGTCTTCGCCGTCGTCGCCACGGCCCGGCATCCAGCATTCGACATCGATCATGTCCTCGTTCTTGGCGCCCAGGTCCCCGGTGCAGCATTGAAGGAGGCGGTACGGGAGGTCGAGCGATTGAAGGATCGACTCGACGAAGCCGATCATCCGCTCGTGCCAGGCCTTCTGTTCGGCGATGTCGGCCTTGCAGACCACGACCTGCTCGACCTTGTCGAACTGATGGATGCGATAGAGACCGGCGGTGTCCTTGCCGGCTGCGCCGGCTTCGCGTCGGAAGCAGGTGGAGACGGTCGTGTAGGTGATCGGAAGAGCGTCGACATCGACGATCTCGTCCGCGTGCAGGCCCATGAGTCCGACTTCGCCGGTGCCGGTCAGGTACAGGTCATGGCCGGANCCGCGGGCGGATTCCTCGATGTGGTAGGCCTGATCGCGACCGCCGGGGAAGAATCCGGTGCCCTCCATGCATTCTTCCTTGACGACCACGGGTACCGACATGGCCGTGAACCCTTGTTCGACCGTCATGAAGTCGAAGGCGTATCGAAGGATCGCCTGATGCAATCTCATTCCCGCCCCGGTCAGGACGTAGTGCCGGCTGCCCCCCATCTTCACGCCGCGTTCGAAGTCGACGAGGCCGAGCTCGTGAACGAGGTCAAGATGGGTCTTCGGGGCGAAGCCCCGCTGTTCCGCGAACGAGGTGTTCGGGTCGAAGCCTTCGGGGTGCCATTGGCGGATCTCGACGTTGTCGTCGCTGCCTTTCCCTCGGGGCACGTCGGCGGCGGGGGGTTGAGGAATCGAGAGAAGCATCTCGTGGAACTTCGGGTCGATCGCCTGGATCTCCGCTTCCAGCATCTGGATTCGATCCTTGAGTGCGATCGGTCGTTTCTCCAGTTCCGCGACTTCGGCTTCGATTCTCGTGCGATCCTCGCCCTCGGCTGACTTCAGCGAGCCCTTCAACCGACCGATCTGTGGGCCGGTCTCCTTGCCGAGTCGCTTCTGCTCGGCCCGGGCCTCCTCCTGGTCGGTCTGCAGACGTCGACGTTCAGTGTCCATCGCCAGCACGCGGTCGATGTCGACGCTCGCATTCTTGGCCGTGACGCCTTCCCGATATCGGTCGGGGTTCTCGCGGAGGTCCTTGAGGTCGATCATGAGTTTGGTTCAACGCCGTAGAAGGGAGGTGAAAAGGAAGACGAAGGACTGATCAGCGGTCGCGATAGGTGGGCCCGGTGGCCCATCGCATCTTGTGAACGACGGTCTGCCAGAAGTCCGTGGCTTCGTCATGGACGAGTCTGACCCGATGCTCACTTCGGCGGAAACGCACCGTATCGCCTGCGGCGAGGCGGCGTGTCTTCTGGCCGTCGATCACCAGGGTCGTACCGCCGTTGGCCCGGAGCACGTGCACGGTGGGGGCTTCGTCGGGCCGGGCGACCACCGGTCTGAAAGCGAGGCTGTGCACCGCCAGCGGCGTGATCACCAGTGCCTCGCAACCCGGATGAACGATCGGCCCTCCGGCGCTGGCGTTGTAGGCGGTGCTGCCGGTGGGGGTCGAGACGATGAGCCCGTCCCCGGAAAGAGTGGGGCCGGGGCGATCCGCGAGATCGACGCGAAGTTCGATCATGCGGAACGGTTCGCCGGCGGTGATGACGCCATCGTTGAGAAACGGAATCCAGTCTCCCGATCCATCTTCACCGGGGGATTCCACCCGGACTTCGAGCATCATTCGTTCGACGGTGGGGGGATCGTCACCGAGTATCTCGCCGGCGGCGGCCGCGAAGCCCTCGGCATCGAAACCGGCGAGGAAACCGAGTCGCCCGACGTTCACGCCNGCGATCGGACGGTCGAGGGGCGCCAGGCGTCGAGCCTCCGCGAGGATCGTCCCGTCACCGCCGAGGACGACGATGGTCGAGCAGGCCGCGGCCAGTTCGGCTGGCACCTCGTCCTTCGGGCGCANGATCGTGGAGACCGCACCCGCATTCTCGATCGCGGACTCGACTCGTGCGAGCGTGCTCGGCACACGATCTCGTTTGCGATTCGCGATCACCAGTACTTTCCGGGCCGACGTCACGAGACGATTCCTCTGGTGAGTCTCATGAAGGCCGTTTCGAGGTTGACCTGTTCCTGCTGGATCGACGCGACTCGGAAGCCCTGGGCGATCAATCGGCTGGGAATCTCGCTGACCGGAATTCCCTCTTCGGGATCCAGATCGATGTCGATCCGAGGTCCTTCCTCGGTGGAGGTGACGTCGATGCTGGCGATGCCTCGAACGCCCCGGAGAAGTTCCGCGGCTTCGGTCGCTCGATCGTCGACGCGAACATGAACCACTCGGCCGGTTCCGGCCCGGCGCATGATCTCCGCGACGGATCCGTTGAACAGGAGCTGGCCCTTCTCGATGATCGCCACGGCGTTGCACAGTTCCGAGAGTTCGTGAAGGATGTGCGAACTGATGATGATCGTCTTCCCCATCCGGCGAAGCTCCTTGAGGAGCTCTCGGATTTCAATGCGGGCCCGGGGGTCCAATCCGGAGGCCGGCTCGTCCATCAAAAGAACCTTGGGGTCGTGGAGGAGAACGCGGGCCACCGAGAGCCGCTGCTGCATGCCACGGCTCAGACCGTTGACTTCGCTTCGGGTCTTGTAGCCCAGATCCGTGAGATCGAGGACGTCGCCCACGACCTTCTTTCGTTTGTCGCCATGCAGTCCGTAGCACGCCGCGAAGAATTCGAGGTACTCGACCACGAGCATGTCTTCGTAGGCCCCGAGGAAATCCGGGACGTAACCGATGATCGGTCGGATCAGATGGTTCTGATATCCGACCACGTGGCCATCGACCCGGGCTTCACCCCACGTGGGCTTCAGCAGGGTGGCGAGGATCTTGATGGTCGTCGTNTTGCCCGCGCCATTGGGACCGATGAAGCCCAGGCAGGACCCTTCCTCGATGACGAGGTTGAGGTTGTCCAACGCCACGAGATCGCCGTACTTCTTCGTGAGGTTGATGGTTTCAATCATCGCCATGCCGCGGCCACTCCGTCCTTGGGGTTGAGGTCGTCGTCGNTCGGTTCGAGATCGAACTGCTCATCTCGGTCGGGCACCATGGCCTCGACGTCGACCGGCAGTGGGTGGATCCACTGAAGCAGCACGAGGCCCTCTCCGGGCTTCGTTTCACCATCGATGGTGATGGGCACCGGACAAGGGGACTGATCGGCGAACGCGAGAATGACCAGGTTGGGTTCCGCGAGTCGCCGGGAGATGTCGATCGACCTGGCCAGCCGGCGTTGGAATCGCTCGCCGCCGGCTCGGCTGTCTCGATTGGCCTTGATCGCCGGTGGCGGAAGCATGCCGAAGAGCGAGAGCCCCTGCAGGTTCTTCTGCCGCTCGTTTCCACCCATCACGCGACCGATCGCGATGTCGGTCAGCGTCTCGGTGATCTGGAATCGGTCCGCCATTTCCTGACCGAGGGAGTTGGGGCCGATCGAACGGAGAATCTTCGAGCGTTCGAAGGCGGTTCCGAGATCCCAGGTGCCGTCCACCGGCCAGGCGCTGGCTCGCGCGAAGAGCAGGCCGAGGTTCGGAGGCACGTCGGTGATCGCCGCATCCGATCCGAGGGACGGAAGACCGTCGATCCCGAGGGGAAGCGGGGTGGAACGCTGCGAATCCGTGATCGAGACCAGAATGTTGGTGAGCACGATTCCGCTGGCGTTGATCAGCGTGCCGCTGATCTTCAATCGACCGTCGGCGGTCCGGGTCACGCGAACCGGATCGTCGGCCGCCACCTTGATCGTGGATGACCAGGTCTGACTCGGTGATTCGACCGCACCCATCCAGTCGGCGACGAATTCAGCGCTGGTGGCGCGGGCCGGAACGTCGTAGCCGTTTCGCTCGTCCAGGGGAACGTCGTATCGATTGGCGTCCAGGAAGCCTCGTTCCGGGCCGTTGGGTGGGGGTGAGAAATGACTCAGGAGGTTGTTGGGATCGCCGTCTCCGATCTCCACCGACGCAAGCCCGTAGCCCGGAAGCTGGCTGGAGAACCAGGTGACGGCTCGATCCAGAGAGGTTCCGGTGGATTCATCGGTGGGGTCGTACACATGACTCAGCACGGTCAGGTGACGCATGGGGGCTGATTGTCCGACCGAAATCCGACCGAGGCCCCAGGCGATGACGGCGAAGCCGATTCCACAGAGACCGAACACCAGCCAGGCATGACGTTGGAGTTTCGCGTTCTTCAGGATCGCGTATCCAAGCGGACCGGCGACGAGCCAGTAAACGGCGAAGAGCAGGACGCCCACCAGAAGGCCGTTGGTCGCCGCACCGGAGAGCGAGATGACCGGCGACACGAGCGTGCCGTTTCCGATGTCGTTGATTATGCCGGGCGTAACCAGCCGTCGGTCGTCCTTGAGCGTGCTGAGTGCCATCGCATTCGCGGTGAACGCGCGGCGGCCGAGAATGGGATTCCAGAAGATCGACGTGGTCGGCAGCAGTGGCGCCTGTTGGACTCGAATGTCCGGGTCGGCGACGTCGATGCCCACCACGTCCAGGGTTCCGTGGCCGACGTCACGACGGACCGCGTAGACGATCGGCGCTGGCGTCGCCGCCTCCCAGTCCTCGCGGGCCTCCTCGATCAGGACCTTGCGGGCGGCCTCCGGCGCGTCGGCCGGTATCTCGACCGAATCGGGATCGAACGCGGGTACGTACGGACGAAATCCGGCGAGGGGTCGCCATGCGGATGGCAGATCGTCAGTTTCGAAGCGATGAAGATCGAATCGAGCCTCCGGGCGACGAAGTCGTGGCCGATCGCTCAACGCCGGCAGGGCGTCGGCAAGCAGATAATCGTTTTCCTCGATGGGGTTGAGTTCATCAAGCAGATCCCCGAAGACCGTCTCGTTGCGGCCCAGACGCCATGGATCAGGACCGGTGGGCAGGAGGATCACCAGATGTCCACCTCGTTCCAGCCATCGCCGGATCGCATTCTCGATCGACGGTTTGTTGCCGATGATCGAGGGGTAGTAGCCGGGGTCGTTCGCGGCCCAGACGATCAGGCCGTATTGGGAGAGCGCGGCCCATTCGTCCGGGAGGTCACCGGGGGAAATGCCGGGAATCACCACCATCTGCTCGTTGAGGCCGGGGCGGAAGTTGAATCCCGGGATCGGTCCGTACCCCTCGAGGCCGGCGGCGTTGGGACCGATCACCATCGCNAGTTCTTCAGTCTGCCGGGCAACCCGGGGCTGGGTGAGGGATGGGAGGATTCGTGCGGAAGCGATTTCACGGATCCGCCGACCATCTCGGTATTCGAAGAGACGAAAGATCCAGGGTTCCAGCGTCACCGCGCTGGCATCCGAACGCGAAGGAAGATCGGCCATCACCCACGTGACGGCAGTACCACCTCGGCCGGGAATCGCCAATCGCCGGGTGTTGGCGGCGATGTCTCCGTCGGGATTGTTCGTCTCCCACTGAATCAATCCGGGTACGGGCTCGTCCTGATCACTGGTCACGATCACTCTGACGGCCACCGGACCGCCCGGGCGGTAGGCATTGCCGGCACCGAAGCGATCGATCTCTATCCGGGTCTGGGCTGACGCGAACGAAGTGATCAGCAACGCCACGAGCCCGGCGAACAGGGGGACTCTCCGGCGTCCGTGGCAACTGGCCGCCCAGCCTGCGAGAGGATTGATTCTGAGGCCCATCATGGGTGCGATAGTGTAGTCCGATCCGCGATCCTGCCGGTTCTGCGGATTAGACCGCTGGACCTTGATTCCAGCAGGGTGGGCCGCCCGGAGTTCGGTTCAGTCCTTGACCTGACGGGTCGATCCGACCTCCATGGTCACGTTCTTCTTCACCGTCCTCATCTCCGGCTTCGGGAGCCTCGTGCTCCTGGCGGCCATCGCCAGTCGTGTGAGCCAGCAGTGTCGGCAGGCGGTCGAACGGGTTGCCGTGCTCAACGAGGCGGAAGCGATCCGAGGGAGCCGGCAGCATCAGCTGGGGGGCCTGTCCCCCCACGGAGGGCTTCGCGTGCATGCCGGATCAAGTTCCNGGGGTGAGTCCCGCTGAGGGATTTTCTCCCCAGAATCCTTCAGGCGTCGGCGAAGGCTCCGAGCATCGCCGCGTGACTTCGGATGCCACCCCGGAGGCACTGCAGATCGAATTTTTCNTTGGGGCTGTGGACTCGGTCCTCATCGAGACCGAAGCCGACCAACAATGCGTCGATGCCCAACAGATCCTGAATCTCGCCCACGGCGGGAATGCTGCCGCCACTCCCGATGATGGCCGCCGGTGCCTCGTAGGCGTGGGCGAGCCCTCGTGTCGCGGCGGTCAGCCAGGGGCTGTCCGCGGGAACGATGACCGCCGGATTGGTTCCGTGGGACTCGAACTCGACCGAGAAACCCGCCGGAAGTCTCGACTCGATGAAGGTCCGTAGTGACCGCTCGATCGAATCGGGATCCTGGCCGGAGACGAGGCGGCAACTGATCTTGGCCGAACAGGTGGATGGAATGATCGTCTTGGCGCCGGCGCCGGTGTAGCCGCCGAAGATTCCATTCACATCGAGGGTGGGTCGCGACCAGGTGCGTTCAAGCACCGTCCGGCCGCTTTCGCCGGCGGTGGCCGCATCGATTTCGGCGCTTTCGAGGAAGCCGGCCTCGTCGAACGAGAGCGATTTCCATCGTTCCAGAATTTCGGCGGGGGGATCGGTCACCCCGTCGTAGAAGCCTGGGAGGGCCACCGCGCCGTCGTCGTCATGCATCGCGGCGATGATCCGCGAAAGCACGTTGGCGGGATTGGCGATCGCCCCGCCGTACATGCCGGAGTGCAGGTCGTGTCCGGGTCCCTTGAGCGTGGCTTCGACGTAGACCATGCCGCGGAGCATGGTGGTNACCGCCGGGGTCTTCGCGTTCCACATGCCGGTGTCCGAGACCACGCAGACATCGGATTCCAGACGATCCTTGAAATCCTTGAGAAACCTGTCGAGGCTGGGAGAACCGGATTCCTCTTCGCCTTCGAGCATCACCTTGACGCCGACCGGCAGGCCCCCGGTGGTCTTTCGCCACGCGCGGAACGCTTCGACGAACGTCATCACCTGTCCCTTGTCGTCGACCGCGCCGCGGGCGACGATCCGGCCACCCTCCGGGGTGTCGATCACCGTGGGTTCGAACGGCGGGGAGTCCCAGAGTTCGAGTGGATCCGCCGGTTGGACGTCGTAGTGACCGTAGTACAGGATCGTCGGAGCGCCTTCCGGGGCGGGATAGGTCGCAAGCATGATCGGGTGACCCTCGGTCATCACGGTCTCGGCCTCGAAGCCGAGTTCGGAGAACACCTTGGTGAACCATTCCGCGGCTCGCAGCACGTCGCCATCGTGGGCGGGGTCGGTACTGATCGACGGAATGCGGAGGATCTCGTCCAGGCGGGCGACGGATNCGTCAAATTCCGCGTCTGCGGCGGCCAGGACGGCGTCGATGCGATCGGTGGTGGGAGTGGTCATCTCTGGAATCTACCCGAGGCGACCTCAGGCGCCTCGAACGAGACCGACGGTGGCCGCGATGGCGAGTCCGACCATGAAGAGAAACCAGATCCAGCGTTCCACCCGCCGCGACTCCAGCCAGGCGAGCCACATGGCTTCAAGCCCCGGGTCCGGCTTTCTGGACGGATGATCGGCAGTTCGGGCGAGTGGTGTGTTGCAGATCAGACAGCGGGCGGGAAGTCGGATGATTCCATCGTCGTCGCCGACGAGCGAGGGTGTGAAGCCGCAGGCTGGACACCGGGTGGATTCGGTGGCTCGTGATGGTCGAGGTCGGTCCGACATTGAATCTAGACTATGCCTTTGTTCTCCAACGGCAAGGCCATTTTCTCCAGGGATCCGTTCACGTGCCAATTCGTCCTGATTTTTCGCGTCTTGAAACCTGGGTCGGGCTCCTTCGTCAGGTCGCGGGGCCGGGTGAGGATCAAGGGAGCCCGGCTGCCGCAGGCACGAATCCGCCCTCGATCCGCCCGTTCGGGCCGGATGACCCCGCGATCGGTGCCTGGGAGCTTGCGATTTCCGGGGACTGCAAGGCCGCTTCGCTCGGGCTGCTCGAATTGGCCNGTGGGGGGCCCGATGACTCTCCGGGGCCGAGGCCTTTTCTGGCCGAGCGTGATGATCTGGCGATCGAAGTCTGGACCGAATGCGAGTTGTCGGTATTGCATGCGGTCTGGAAGGTCTTGTTGAAGGCCCGTTTCGAGGATGTGGGCGAGCTGCCCGCCGTTTCCCGCCTTGAAACCCGAGTCCGGGAGGCCGTGGCCTGGCATCTGGATCGAACCCAGCCCGACAATGCCNCCACGCACCCATGGGCGATCCACGCCTTTCTCGAGCTTGGAAAGCCGGCGGCGGAAGCCATCGACTACGCCGGCTCGATTCTGCATGCAGTGGAAGCCGCCGGGTATGCCCGCGGAATGGTGGACCCGCTGTCCCGTTGGATCATGCTCGATGCCGCGGCCTCGCTCGAGCGCGGAGNCACTGACGCCTCGCATCTGGGCGATGCCTCGCCGTGAAGTCGAACCGCAGCAGAAACTCGATCGAACCGACCGTCCGTCGAATAGGATGTCATCCGTGAATGATGCTGATCCATCTCCGATCGTGACCATGGTCGCGAGGGATCCGGACCTGAGACCGCGGCTGCGAGACGATCTGTCCTGCGTTGCGGCCGGGACCATGGCCGCCTTGAGGCCTGATCGACTCCTGATCGCCTGGCTCACCCTCGTTCTGCTTTGGCTTGGTGGCACCCTCTGGGATGCCAGTATGTCCCTGGATCTCCCGGCCCGAACGGCATCGCCGCGTGATGGACTGGTGCAGCAGTTGATCGTGATGCTCCCGGAGGACCAACGTCCGGTGGCCGGTGATGACGGGCGGATCGACGGACGCTCCTTGCAGGCCGCCTTCACCGATGCCGAGCCGGAAGTGCGTCGTCTGATCGAAGCACACCGGGGACGCGGCGCCTTCGAGTATCTGCGTGAAACGCTCTGGGATGGTTTCGAGGATTCATTCGCGGGCATGATCCAGTTGGATCCGGCTCGCACCTTCGGGGGTTTCGCCCGGTCGGTGGTCACTTCGATCTCCACGCTCTGGATCGAATCGCAGACGTTCTTCGTGGTGTTCGGGGCGTACGGACTGCTTGTTTTCTCCGTGCTCGGCGGGGCGATCTGTCGAATGGATGCCGAACAACTGNCGCGGGATCGAGACCTTCCGATGTTCGGCGTGATCCGCTGGGCCCTCGTTCAGTGGCGACGACTCTGGGGCACTTCGATCCTTCCTCCGATCCTGGTGCTTCTTCTTCTTTCCCCGATCGCGGTGTTGATCGGACTGCTTGCGTTGGTCCCCGGACTGGACGTGGTGGTCGCGATTGGCTGGGGAGTCGCGCTGGTTCCCGCATTCGCGGCGGGAATCCTCTTCGTGGCCTGGCTGGTCTCCCTGCCTTTCCTCGTGCCTGCGGCGGCGATCGAAGCGGGGGACCCCGTCGAGATCACGGTCCGAGTTTCGACCCAGATTCGTCGTCGCCCCGCTCGCGTGATTCTGATCTTCTCGACCGCACTGCTCTCCGGCATGCTCGCCTGGTTGATGGTGTCCGGCGTGGTGGTTCTGACCATCGGTGGGGCCAACGGAGCTCTTGCCGCACTCTTCAACCCCATTGGTCCGGTCCCCACGCCGACCTGGCCCGGCCTCGCCCTTCCCGTGGTCGACGATTCGTTCCGTGAATCGATGGTGGCGACCCGTGAAACCTCGGTGGCGATCCTCGGATTCTGGAACGGCCTGCTGGTCTCCTTCGCCTTCGCCTGGATTCCCTGCTTCATGCTTCACGCCGCTGGTCGGGGGTATCTGGTGCTTCGGCGTTCGGTGGAACGCCTTCCTTTCCACGATCTCGGTGAGCCTTCGCCGCCCCGTTGAGCCAGTCCTCGAAGTGGCCTGCAGGCCCGGGGAGCCCTTGAATTGAACGGTTCCGAACCGGAATTCGATGATCGTCTCGCTCGCCGCGCCGCCCGCATGGTGCTCGAACGGGAAGCGGCCGACGTGGAGACCGCGATTCGACGACTCGAAGGGCCGATGCGAATCGTGAGGTTGGCCCGACGTCACCTCGAAGGACTCCGGCTCGCAAGCCTGGGACCGAAAGGGACCGGAGATNTTCGTCGCCGGCGGCTCGAGGAAACCCTCGCGGTGATGGAGGCGATCGAAGATCTCGAGGACCGAATGGCCGATGATCGATGGATCTATCGCGGCGTTCGGGCCACCGGACGAATCGCGAGTGGTCACTTCGACCCCGAGAACACCGTGCATCTCCGGTTTCACGGAGATCGGCCGTTGGCGGAACTCGAGGACGAACTTGAATGGCAGGAGATCCTCGAGCCGAGCTTCAGCTCGACCAGGACCCGCCATGGGATGATCTCCTCATTCGATTTCAAATTGCAGGGAGGTGGGTTTCGAATCTATCGATGCCCGCCCGATCAGATCCCACTCGACGGTCCGAATCTGATGACGGGCGTTCCGGTACCGGTGGCGGATCCGCTTGCATTGAGTCGGTTGATCGCCGACTTCGACGGGTGATTCAGGACCCCGGGGTCGCCGCCGGTTTCGAAGAGCGAGGCGGCTTCGAAAAGTCCGGAGCCCGGCCGGGGGGAACGAACCTCGCGGGTTCGAGGGCCGAACCGACGGATTGAAGTCGGATCATCGGTTCGTGGCTTNGGTGAGTTCGTGGAGGATGCCGCCGATCGCAGCCGCCCTGGCGGCCTCGATCCCCGTCTCCCCGAGACCCCCGCCGACGTGCGGTGTCATCACGACGTTGTCGAGTCGATGAAACGGATGACTGGAGGGGGGGGTGTTGGCGCGGGCGTCCTCTCCGGCCGGAACCCGCCACCAGACGTCGATGCCCGCTGCGAAGAGTCGGCGGTCCGCGAGCCGGGCGTACACGGCATCCTCATCAAGAACGGATCCCCGCCCGACATTGACCACGATGCCCCCCGGCATGGCGTCCAGCACGCCTGCATCCACCACGCCATCGGTGTCGGGGCCAGCGGGAACGGCGATGAGGAGGGCGGTTGCGTCGCGCACCCGGGCCGCGAGATCCTTGGAAGACCAACGATTCCGTGTCGACGGTCGGCCGAGCATCTCGACCGTCATGCCCAGGCCGAGAAGAGTGGACTGAATCCGGCTTCCGATCGCTCCTCGTCCCAGAATGACCGCCTTGGAGCCATGAAGACGAAGAGACCCTCGTGGTTCATACCGCTGTCTCCAGTCATGCCTTCGAAGGTCGGCGTCGAGCGAAGCGATGCCTCGGGCTGCGGCCAGCAACAAGCCGACCGCGGTTTCCGCGGCGCTGATGGCGTTGTGGTGGATGTTCCGAACCTGCAGGTCTCCCCGGCCCGAATCACGAATCGCGTCGAGCAGCAGCGGCGGGATTCCCGCCCAGGGGACGATGATGGTCTGCAGGGCTGGGCGGGCCCGCAGCAGTTCCGGCGTGATCCGACTCCCGATNAGGACCATCGCTTCCGAAGGAAGTTCGGTGGTCGGACCTCGGGTCAGACGGATCTCCGATGGAGCCGCATCCTCCAGCAGCTGGAAGAATCGATCACCCTCGGCCCCGGGGCGGGGCGTGACCGACTGGGCGTCTCCATCGACCGCGACGTGCACCAATACCGGCATCTCAGTGGCTCAGCCGAGTCCACCCTTGAGATCACCGCTGAATCGGGAGCGAAGCTTCCTCATCTCCGGATCCTCGGCCCTGGCGGCGGTGGATTCGCCTCCGCGTCCGGGCTGCCCGGCGGGGCGTTCTTCAAGGGCCTTCTTTGAAAGGCTGATCCTTCCCTTGTCGGGATCGATCGACAGAATCTTGACCTGAACGACTTCGCCGGCGCGGATTTCGCGATCGACTCGATCGATGCGCCGGTGGCTGATCTCCGAGATGTGGAGCAGGCCTTCGACTCCTTCGGCGACTTCCAGAAAGGCTCCGAAATCGGTGATCTTCTTGACCGTTCCCGCCACGGTGGCTCCGGCTTCCAGGGTGTTCATGATCTCGGACCGTGGGTCCGAGAGCACGGCCTTGCGACTCAGTCCGATCTTGGGCTGATCGCCACTGGTATCGATCTTGGTCACCACCACATCGAGTTGCTCGCCGACCTTGACCACCTGTCCGGGGTCTCGAATTCGTTCGTGGGTGAGCTCGCTCACGTGGATCAGGCCGTCGATTCCGCCGAGATCGGCGAAGGCTCCAAACGCCTGAATGCTCGTGATGACCGCNGTTCGGCGTTGGCCGGGCTCGAGGGTGGCGAGGAGCTTTTCGGCGCTGGCNGCCCGTTCCTCCTCCTGAACCGCCCGGCGGCTCAGAATCAGTCGGCCCTTCTTCTTGTCGAGCTGGGTCACTCGACAAGAGATCTTCTCGCCCAGCATGACCGAGATATCTGGAATGTGCCGGATATCGACCTGGCCGGCCGGCATGAAGCCGGTGTGATGGGCGACTTCCACTTCGAGTCCGCCCTTGTTGACCCCGGTGACTCGTCCTTCGATGGTCTGGCCGACCTCGAGATTGCCCCAATCNGCCTTCTGGACCGAACCGGGGAGGCTCAGAACGAACATGCCTTCGGCATCCATGCGTTCCACGAGGAATTCCGCATCAGTTCCAATGGGAGGCTCGGATTTGAACTGGGACAGGGGGCAGACCCCTTGTCGCTTGGGACCGAATTCCACCAGAACATCGCTCCCTCGAACCAGCACGATGCGGCCGGTGCGGGTTCGGCGGCCGTCCTGCATCTTGATTCTCGAGCCTGCGGCGGGTTCGGTTTCATCGGCCAAAGCCATCAAATCGATCCCCGCGAGGGCATCCGAGATTTCCTCTTCGAGGTTCTTGGCAGCCGGAGGATCCGGAGCCACGGTCGGTTTCGTGGCCGANGCTCCCTCGGGATTCGTCGTACTTCCAGTTCCCGCGTCGGTTGCGGGTTGGCCGGCAACAGATCTCATGGCGGCGTCGATTTCGCTCGCCATGGCATCAGGAATGCCGGTTTCAGTGCTGGATCCGCCGGTGTTGGGGGCGGAAGCGCTGGAAGAGGGGGGCGTGGGCTGCCCGGAATCGGACGGCGTCGGAACGTTGGAATCGGGGTCGGTCATCGAAGTCTCCGTGGTCGAAAGAAGCCGACCAGTCAGAAGGATACCGATCTGAGAGAACGGAACCGAATCTGAGGTGACACTCGTATCGGAGTTTCGAGGATGGACGGTGTCCCGCATGGCGGCGACCACGGTTATATTCCTCGACTCGGCCGGGGATCATCACCAACTGGAGATGGTCCGGGTCGAATGTTCGAAGGCGGAGTGTTTCCGCCTGGAATCGAACGAGTTTGACGTCCTTTCAGACGCAGTTTCAGCCCACAGAGACGAGGCGATCGAATGGCAGGAAGCAAGGCCGCATGGGGTATCGAAGTTGGCTCCTACGCCGTGAAGGCGATTCGACTCGAGCGATCGGGCGATCAGGTGGTCGTCTCGGACTTCGGCGAGTTTCCGCACAAAAAGCCGCTGAGCACGCCAGATCTCGATGTTGACGAGATGATTCGGTTGACGCTCGGCCAGCTCGTGAGCCAGAAGAATCTTGAAAAAGATCTGCTGGTCATGAGCGTGGAGGGCCGCTCCTCGCTGCCTCGCTTCGCGAAGCTTCCGCCGGTCGAGCCCAAGAAAATCCCCGACATCATCAAATTCGAGGCGGCGCAGCAGATTCCGTTCCCGATCGAAGAGGTCGAGTGGGATGCCAAGGTCTTCGAGTCCGAGGACTCTCCGGAGACCGAGGTCGGCATTTTCGCGATCAAGAAGGACGAGCTGAACCACCGCCTGGCGATGTGGAGCGAGCACGGACTCGCCCCGAGGACGATCAACCTTGGTCCGGTGTCCGTCTTCAACGCCGTTCACTTCGATCTGGCCGGAGTGGGTCGGAAGCCGTTCGTGGTTCTCGACATCGGTACCCGCTCGAGTGATCTGGTCGTCGTCGATGGTGACACCTGTTGGATCCGCACGTTCCCGATCGGGGGCAGCGACTTCACCGAAGCCATCGCCGAAACCTTCAAACTGTCGTATTCCAAGGCGGAACGCCTGAAGCAGGAGTCGGGCACCAGCAAGTACGCCAAGCAGATCATGCAGGCGATGAGGCCGGTCTTCGGTGACCTCCTCGAGGGTGTGCAGCGATCCATCAGCTTCTACGAGAACTCGCACCGCGGAGTGAAGATCGAGACCGTCCTGGGCGTCGGAAGCACGTTCAAGATTCCCGGGCTTCGAAAGTTCCTCGGTGCTCAGTTGGGCCTGAACGTCGCCCGTTTCGATGAATTCCGCCGGCTACAGGTCGAAGGCCGCATGGCAGCGGACTTCGCCGGGCATTGTGTCAGCATGGCGACCGCCTACGGCCTCGCCCTGCAGGGCATTGGTGAAGCCGAGATNGACGTCAACCTCGCGCCCTCGGAGATGCTCCGAGAGCAGGCCTGGGGCTCCAAGACGAAGTGGTTCATCGCCGCGGCAGGAATCGCGGTCGTGGCCAGTGGCCTCATGTTCATGGGGCCTCTTTCGGCCCAGAGCAGCATGGGTGCCGGGATGGTCCGCGGTCAGACCGAAGTCGACAAGGTCGTGCGACTGGCGAAGCAGCACAAGTCGGAAATCGACCGTATCTCGGCCGAATCGGCGATCGGATTCACCGCCACCAATCTGGAACGGTTGCTTGATGATCGAGGCGTGTGGTCGCATCTGGTCACGGATGCGATGAATGCCGTCGCGTCCGCGGGTCCGCAGCCCGAACTGCTCGGATCGGATCTCGAGAAGATCAAGGCGATCAAGCACACGGACCGCCGNCTGCTCCTCCTGGAGGATCTGGGCGCCGTGTACACCATCAACGGTACGGATCGATTCATGCAGGTCGAGATGCAGGTCGCTTTCGCGACCGAGCTCAACCCGCCGGTTTCCTTCGTCAACGACACCATCGGCCGCTTCGTCAACGATCTGGCCGGCAAGACCCGTGATGGCATCCCCTACGTGGTGGTTGCCGGTTCCTTCAGCTCCAATCCCGGTGATCTGACGACCGTCGAGGTCGGTGCGGATGGCAGTACCACCGCCAGCGGTGGCTCTTCGAGTCCCTCCGGTCGCGGTGGAAGCGGAGCCGGCCGAGCGGGCGGCGGTGATTCGGGAGGATTCGCGGGTGGTGGTTCCGGCATGGGAACCAGCGGCGGCATGGGTGCCGGCGGCGGTGCTCCCGGCGGTGGTGGCGGCCAGCCCGGCAAGAAGCGTCCCACCGGAGCACCGGTGGATACCGGCGGCGACATGGGATTCGGCTCTTCGGGCGGCGGTTTCGCTGGTTCGAGCAGTGGATCCGGTGGCAGTGGATTCGGTTCGGCGGGTGCGAAGGGGAACGACCGCTGGTCTTCTTCCAAGCCCGGCGCCGGTGCCGGAAATTCCGAAGCCGCGCTCAGCCTGGACGGGGAGGCCCCGATTCCTGGAGAGCCCGGACTGTACGAAGAGGGGGACACTTTCCATGTGGCTCGCGTCTCCTTCACCGTCAAACTCGTCGATGAGCCGGCCAAGGCTCCCGACGCCTGATCGACCGGTTCCGATTCAATCGTGTACCCCTCCGGCGTCGAAGAACGACGCACCGTGTGAAAGGCCGAATTCGCAATGACTCCGATTCTTCAGTGGATCAAGTCCCATCTGGTCGTCGTGATCTGTGCGGTGGTCATCATCGCCGCACCCGTGGCTTCCTATGTCATCGCCGGTGGCATGACGGAAGCCGCGCGGAACGAACTCAAGAGCAAGGCTTCCGGACTCCGGGATCTCAAGACCCATCGCTCGACCACGGTTTCCCTCGAGGTGCCGGGAGGTCAGCCGGTGTCGGTGACCGCGACCGCGAACCCGAATCTGATCGCTGCCTATCAGGACGCGGTCACCAAGATCTCGGGTCAGACCGCCGAGGTCCACGAGGCCGGCGTCAAGCACAATCGCAACGCTTCGGGTCAGGCTCGCGGAGCCGACGATCTGCTTCCGGGCCACTTCCCGGTGCCGCCTTCCAAGCGAGCCATGGAGGAGATGCCCTTCAAGCTTCACGAGGCGTTGATGAATGCCTACGCGGATCTGTTCAAGCAGGTCGGAGCCGGGATGCCTCCGGCCGCGGCGACGGTCGCGGAGCGACTGGAGCGACGCCGCGTGGTATTCGTTTCGGGGCAGCGGAAGGACTCGGTCTCCGAGCTTGATCCGCAAGAGCTCGAAGCCATGCAGAAGGAACTCGCCGCGGCTCGACTGAATCTCTACCGCGAGGCGGCGACCGGGGAGTCCGGTGCGGCCCCGATCCGCTTCTACGCGGACGAGAGCGCGCTTGACCTTCCTGCGACGCCAACCGGACTGATGCCGCTGGCCGCCATGTTCGATTGGCAGTGGAAGTACTGGATCACCCAGGACCTGCTCCAGGCATTCGCCGACGCGAACGGCCAGGACGACGTGATCAATGGCCCGATGAAGCGGGTCCTGTCCCTCTCGATCGCCGGTCTTGGCGAAGCCGCCGCGGCTCCTGCCGGTGGTGGTGGCCAGACTGGTGGCATGGGAGGCATGGGCGGCATGGGCGCCGCCGGCATGGGGGCTCCCGGTCGCAGTCGAGGTGGTGGTGGGGGGACCCCGGCAGCCGCTCCCGGCGGCACGGCGCTTCCTGATCACCCCGGAGACGCTCAGATCGATCCCTCGATCGAAGCCCGAGTCGACCGAACCGGTTCGATCACCGGCCGAAGTTCGAACGACGTCTACGACATCCGGCTCGTCAAGTGCTCGATCGTGGCTTCGACCCGCGGACTTCCGGCGGTGATCGATGCGATCGCGAAGAGTAATTTCATGACCGTCATCGACCTCAAGCTGCGGCCGGCCAACGCCTTCGACGCGGCTCGTGGAGGTTTCATCTACGGAATCGAACCCGTCTCCTTCGTCGACCTGACGATCGAGACGGTCTGGCTCCGTGAATGGACCGCTGATGCCATGCCTCCGGATCTCCGGACCATGCTTGGAATCCGTAGTAACCAGCCGGCCGGTTCGGCTGGTTGATCTCGCCTGAAGGGTTGACCCGCGGGGTCATCCTCAACGCTCACGTTCGGTTTGCAACGTCTTGGAAGAATCGCCATGAACAAGGGCATGCCCTTTTGGGAACAGCACGTCGAGAAGATCGTTCTTGGGCTCACCGTAGTGGTGCTGCTCGCCGTCTTTGCGATGCTGATCCTCGGGACCCAGTCCATCACCGCCGAAATCGATGGCCGTGATTACGGTCCGACCGAGGTGGATCAGGTCCTGGTCGACAAGGCTCAGGAACTAGGCCGCCGTCTCGGGTCGGATGCCGTGGTCGACGTTTCGGCGTTCGAGAACATCCGCGCCGATGGCTCATCCGGCTTCGTCGAACGACTGTCTGCTTCGGTGGGGCCCGATGGAACGCCCCCGCGAATCGCGCCGGCGCTGGCAGCATCGCTGCTGCCCGAAGGTGTCGGTTCGGTCGACGTCTGGTACCACGAACCCCGAATTCCCGCGCCCCGAATGCGTACCCGGGTCGTTCAGACGATCGACACGGTCGAAACTTCCGAGTTCGATCGACTCCCGGAGCTCTCCAGCCAGCTGAACGGCGATCCCGACGTCGCCTGGACCACGCCGGTGGCCACCATCGATTTCGCGGCCGTCCGAGCTGAACTCGCGAAGTCTGATGATTCGGCTGATCCCGCGCTTGCGACCATTCCATCAAACTGGTTCAACGAGCGGCCCTACGTGCTCGACGTGGTGTTTGAGCGGCAGGTGAAGACCGCTGACGATCGCTGGACCGACCTTGAAGTCGTGGATCCGATTCCCGGTGGCATCGGGCTCCGTGCCGTCCTGGCCCAGAAACGAGCGGATGACGAACTGGATTCCGGTTTCAAGGAAGCGGTCTGGCTCAATCTTGACGACCGCGTCAAGCAGTTGGAGATTCTTCAGCCTGATTTCTTCGCCACGACCAACGCCGCACTGGCGATCTCTCAGGATGAGTCCGATGATGAACTGGTCGAAGACAACGAAGGCCTGAGTGAGCAGGAGATCGACGCTCGCGAACAGGAGCGGGAACTTCGGCGACGAATTCGTGACCGACAGGCATCCGCCGGCCGGATCTCCGCGACGCTCACGGATCTGGGTGGACCGTTGACGGAAACGGAAGACGAAGACGATCGCAAGGGTGACAGTTCGGGCCGCGGGGGGAGCGGCCGTGGTGGGCGCGGTGGAGGCGGCGGCGGCGCCAGCGATCCGAATGGTGGTGGAGATTTTGGAATGGGCGGTGCTGCGGGACGAAAGTCCGGCGGATCCATGTCCAACGAAGCCGATCGGCGTCGTCGGATCGGTCTCACCAAGAAGCTCAACCGCCTCATGCAGGAGATCGAGCGATTTGAAACCCAACTTTCCGCGTTGAACCCTGAAGCCAAGATGGAACTCGAAACGGGTAACGAGGTCGAGCTGAAGGACGTGGCGACGGCGGATGAGATGTTGGTCTGGGCCCACGATCTCGGCGTCGAACCCGGAAAGACCTACCGTTATCGCTGCCGAATCCTGATGTTCAACCCGTTCTTCGCTCGAGGACGCCAACTGCTTCCTGATCAGCAGGGGCTGGCGGAGTCTTTCGAGATCGCTTCGGCGGTCAGCGAGTGGTCATCGCCGGTTCAGGTCGCGCCGCCGGTTGAATTCTTCGTGGTGAGAGCCAGCGATGGTGGTGGCTCGCTCGGGATGGGCGAGGCCCGGATCGAGCTCTATCGCTACGAAGGTGGTGCTCGGCGAACCGAACAGTTCACCGTCCAGCCCGGAGAGCGGATCGGCCGGAAGGCACGAGTCGGGGATTCCATGGTCGACTTCCAGACCGATTGGTACCTCGTTGACGTGATCGATGATCCGGCGGCCGATGGCCGTTCCGGGGTCGATGCGAAGGACGATGCCACGGTCATCTGCCGACGGCTCGATGGGACGGAACGTCGAATTCAAGTTCCGTCCAAGCAGGTCATTGATCCTCAGCGGACTCGACTCCGGGTCGACGCTGATGGGGCTTCCGGCTGAAAACGCTGCTTCGGTGGCGGATGCGAATCTCGCGTCCCGGTGAATTTCACCAGATTGAATCTGCCGGCCTCCACTCGGGATCACCCGAATGGAGGCCGGTTTTCGATGGTGGCCAGGTCAGGCGATGGGCGGTTTCTTCTGAGCTGGCGGATGAGGTCGGTGAGTTGGCCCCCAGCGTCGGCTAGAACGCCTGGCTGAAGGCCCTCTCGCGGCTCTTCGAGCCCCTCTCGACCAGCGATCGCCCTGCAGGAGCGGAAAGAGGCCGGGAAGGAGGCTGGGAAGACGAGATGCCGCCAAGTTCGCTCGGAGTGCCCCAACCGGGTCACATCCGGCGAATTCAGCCCAGAACGCCCTGGGAGCCTCCTGAGGGCCTCCTGAGAGCGTCTAGAGGCCTCCATGTTGAATCCGATCGATGTCGCGGGCCAAGCTCGAGCACCGTGGCTGGGGTCGTCCTGTCGCACCGGGAAGCAAGGAGTGGCCGGCCTTGGGGCACGATCCGCCCCTTGATGGCCGAGTTCTTGCCGAAAGAGCCGGGTATTGGAGAGGTCATTCGTGGTCGGATTGGAACGACCGTGCACGTGCAGAAGCCCGGTGGAGGGTGGCCACGGCAGTCGACGAGCACCTGGGTTCACCTCGCTATCGGCCAGCCATCGGCCAGCCATCGGCATCAACCTCCGCCCGGAAACCTGAGTGATGCCGGGGTCGCTGGGCTTGGGGAGTCCGACCTGCGGTGCGGTCTTGGAGGTCTTTTCGTTGGACGGTCAGGGGGATCGTCCGGCGACCAATCAGATTCAGGGTGAAATCGGCGGCCAAACTTCGAAGCCGAAGTGGGCACGGTCGAGCCATGGAGGAGGATGGAGAGCCGATTGAATTCGCCGCGGGCGAAACGGCCAAAAGGAAAAAAAGGGAGGGGCCTGCAACCGGAGAGGCGGAAACCGCGATCCGAAGAATCTGGCCTGAGATCATCGGGGATCGCAGGCCCTGAAGAACGCGACCGCAGGTTGATTGGGGTTTTCTTCGGGGGCAGAGNGGCAGAGGGGCAGCGGGNCAGGGGGGTAGAGGTAGAGGGGGAGAGTAAAAGGGGGGGGCAGTCGGTCTCTGCAACCAACCATCAACGTTCCGATCGCGCCTCTTCAGCCTCACGTCCGTGATGCGTGCGAGGTCCCATGGCCTCATGGCNCGATGGCCCAGGCATCCACGTCGTCGCTCATCATCAACCCACAGACCTCCGATCGGTTCCGAAGATTCCGGCGGCCGATTCACATCTGAGGGCAGCGTTTCCACCCTTGAGTCGTGAACATGTCTTCAACCTGATCGTGGCGGTGATGGAGGGTTGAACGGGACGGGGTTCGGAGCCTTTGGCCGGGGATTTCAATGCCGATTGCGACTCTGAACTTGGGTTGCGAGAGGCAGGACGTAAGACGCATTTCACCTCGGATGAGCATCTGCCGATGGGCGAGGGCCGAGGCGGTCTCCGGACGCTGGGTGTCTCGCCCCAACAGGGTGGAGCCCCCAAAATGGATGTTCACCTCATCGGTGTCATTCCCCGGTGGGCGAGCAACACATCGCCACGGGAGGGGNTCGTTATCCCATGCCGATCATTTCGCGATCATCTTAAAACCGCTTGGAATCCAGACCTTTTCGGCGATTCGGTGGCGGTTCGGCCAGGCTCGAATCCCACGGTGCGGAGCCACTTGTCAGCGTCCCCGGAGATCACGATTGGCGTCCTGGGCCTCAAGGTGCCACCTCCCCCCAACGAACCGTCCAGTTCAGGTCGATCAGGTGGGTGACGAACTGAATATCGAACGAACGTCGTCACGGTCGGGGTGTCCATTCGGAGCCTGGGTCTTCAGGAATGAGAGCTAAACAGCAGAAGAACGGCCGAGGAACTTNGTTTCAGCGACT
Source organism: Phycisphaerae bacterium (assembly GCA_002683195.1). Next base: position 1,919 of record NYSW01000089.1, on the reverse strand, counting down.
CCGGGGAAATTTCGGAGCGAAAGGGACACTCTCCCGTTTTTTCCACAGCCAAAACAGATTCTTTAGAGCCTTTTTGGGGCCAAAAAGAAGCCAAAAAGAGGCCGAAGTCGGCAAAAACGGCCTTATTGAGCCCCAAACTTCAAAAACTCACCCGGAAATCGGGTGAATGACTGTTCAATGAGGTTGACACTGGCTGGGAGTTCACTATCCTTTCCGATCTCCCCACAACGGGCCGCAAAGGGCCTTGAGCGGGGAGGCGAGCAGGACACTGCTCGTGCACCAAGCGGTGCTCTCTGGAAACTTGTGCACGATGTCGCGGCGTTCAGGCCCGTCCCCAAATCGGGCAGCCGGTTGGATTAGTCTCCAACAGGTGACCACTGAACGCCGAGGCCGAGAGATCTTGAGTAGCCAAGTGCTTGCGGATCACCCCCTTCTTCTTTCTGTCTTCGGGGTGATTGTCCCTCCCGTGTGACTCGTGTGTCGTCCAACTAGACGGCACCACACGGATCCAGGGATGCCAATTCCGATTCTGTCCCCACGGGGATCGGGTCGAGGTTGGTACGGTCAAGCTACTAAGGGCACATGGTGGATGTCTTGGCGTCGAGAGGCGATGAAGGACGTTGGAACCTGCGATAAGCCCAGAGGAGCTGGTAACCGAGCTTTGATCCTGGGATCTCCGAATGGGGCAACCCGGCCCGTAAGGGTCATCCGTGTCTGAATGCATATGGCACGGAGGCGAACCCGGTGAACTGAAACATCTCAGTAACCGGAGGAAAGGAAAGCAACCGCGACTCCGTAAGTAGCGCCGAGCGAAAGCGGATTAGCTGGATTGCATCGTGAACAGTCTGTGAAAGGCTGACCAAAGAAGGTGATAGTCCTGTAGCGATGTTGCCAGTGAGGCCTTGAGTAGGTCCGGGCTCGTGAAACCCGGTCTGAACATGGGGGGACCACCCTCCAAGCCTAAGTACTCCTCGACGACCGATAGTGAACCAGTAACGCGAGTGAACGATGAAAAGCACCCCGATAAGGGGAGTGAAAAGTACCTGAAACCNTGTGCTTACAAGCGGTCGGAGCCCTTCGGGGTGACGGCGTGCCTTTTGCATAATGAGCCGACGAGTTACTCTCTGTNGCAAGGCTAAGCTGAANCCCAGCGNAGCCGAAGGGAAACCGAGTCTTAAAAGGGCGTCGAGTNGCAGGGAGTANACGCGAAACCCNTTGATCTACCCATGGGCAGGTTGAAGNGAGGGTAAAACCTCTTGGAGGACCGAAGCCGTAAACGTTGAAAAGTTTTGGCATGACCTGTGGGGAGGAGTTAAAGTCTAATCATAATGGGAGATATCTCGTTCTCTCCGAAATAGTTTTTGGACTAGCCTCACGTAATACAGTACGGGGGTAGAGCTACTGGATGGGGCTGGGGGGTCACAAACCTACCCACCTCAACCAAACTCCGAATACCGTACTGCGTATCGTGGGAGTCAGACTACGGGGGATAATCTCCGTGGTCAAAAGGGAAACAGCCCAGACCACCGGCTAAGGCCCCTAAATATGTCTAAGTTGTAAAGGTAGTCAGATTGCGATGACAGCCAGGATGTTGGCTTAGAAGCAGCCACCATTTAAAAAGTGCGTAACAGCTTACTGGTCGAGGAATTTGGCGCCGATAATGATCGGGGATAAGACATATGCCGAAGCCGTGGATGACAATAGTCATGGTAGGAGAGCGTAGCTATCAGCGTTGAAGGTTGCCCGGGAGGGCAGCTGGAGCGGTAGCTAGTGAATATGTCGGCTTGAGTAACGATAAACGGAGTGAGAATCTCCGTCGCCGAAAACCTAAGGTTTCCTGGGGAAGGTAATTCCGCCCAGGGTTAGGCGGTACCTAAGGCGAGGCCGAAAGGCGTAGTCGATGGACAGCAGGTTAATAT
>NYSW01000088.1 GCA_002683195.1 Phycisphaerae bacterium | reverse complement strand
GGCATCGTGGTCGAGGCCGGCCGATTGGATGTTCGGACGACCCACGGCGCGAGGACGACCCTGGTGGATGGAGCAGGGAAGTCGCAATGCATGGCCATCACGGCGGATTCAACGGTCCGGGTGCGCGACCTTGGATTCCGAAACGGTCTTGGTGCTTTCGGAGCGGGTCTTTCCTTCACCGGTGGTGATCTGAATCTCGAGAATTGTCGCTTCGACGATTGTGAAGCCACGACTTCCGGTGGGGCCATCCAGTTCACGGGTGGACGTCTCGAAATCAGCGAGACGATCATCGACTCGTGCTCCGCGGCTGAAGACGGAGGCGGAATCGCGATCTTCGGGGGGACGGCGTCGCTTGATTCGACTGTGATCGTTCGGTGCATCGCCGGTGGTCATGGAGGAGGCCTTTCGAGCGCTGATGCCTCGACGACGCTTATCGATCTGCAGATCAGAGAGAGCGAAGCAGGCCGAGGCGGGGGGATCCACGCGTCAGGTGGGTTCCTCGACCTTCGTGATTCGTCGCTTCTGTTCAATGCCAGTCTCGTTTCGGGCGGTGGCATCGACCTCTTCGGTTCTTCGGTGAACATAGAGGAAAGCCTGCTGAATCAGAATTTCAGCGAAGGAATCGGCGGTGGAATCGCCATTCGAGGTGGAGACACCATTGAGATCCGCGATCTTGAGGCGTTTGAAAACAGTGCTGGAGACCGCGGTGGCGCGATCGCGGCCACGGATGACGCCGTCGTCAACATCTATGGCAGTGTCTTTCAAATCAATCAGGCCGGTTCAGGTGGCGGTGGATTCCTGGTGGCGTGCGCCGATGTGACGATCACTTCATGTCTTCTCGAAGATCTGAGTGCGCCGGTCTGTAATGCTGCAGAACTGATCTGCGGTTCGCTGTCGCTGGGTGGCGACGTCATCTGTCCGGATGCCGACGGATTCTGCGGAACGATCACCGAGCTCGGAGGTAATGAGTACCCCGAAAGTTGCGAAGGAATCTGTAAAGGCGACTTGAATCTGGACGGCGTCGTCGATGGTGGCGACCTTGGTTTTCTTTTCGCGGCCTGGGGCGATTGTGTGCCGACGATCTTCTGCAGAGCCGATTTCAATCGGGATGGTTTCGTGAACGGCGGAGACCTCGGGGTCCTGCTTTCCATCCTCGGGGTGCCGGCTCCCTGCGGGTGATACCGAAGCCCTGGTGCATCAGGTCCGTCTCAAACCTTGAATCCGCGTCTGCATGCAGTCCGGTTCGGAGTCTTTGGGCCGAACGTCGTCCGCCGGATCGAATCGTCAGGGTCCGGGTGAGGCCGGAGAGCCGTTGANCAGCACCTGGTCGGGCGAGACCGGTTCGCCGATCCCCTGCAAGCCGATGGTGATGGTGCCTCCGGGAGTGATCGTCGCGTTGTAGCTCTCGTGGCCGACTTCCGTGACCGCGCCGGTCGACTGAAGGATCGAATTCCAGACGCCCGCGATTTCATAGGGGGTGTCCCACGACACCGTCCAGCCGTCGATCGTCTCAGCGCCGAGGTTTTCAAGCACGAGCTCCGCGACGAATCCGCCGTTCCACTGGTCCATCACCGAGAAGGTGTACGCCATTCCATCGATCTGGCAGATGTCGGGTACCCCGTCGCCGTCNTCGTCTACCGCTCCGTCCGCAAGGTCGCAGGCATCAGGGATGCCATTGCCGTCACAGTCGANTTCAGCGCCCGAGGCGATCTCACAGGCGTCATTGATGCCGTCGGCATCGCAGTCCGAAACGGCATCGCACGTGTCGGGCACGCCGTTTCCGTCACAGTCATCCGCCCCGGCGTCGATCTCGTAGGCATCTGGAAGCCCATTGCCGTCGCAATCGGGATCACACTCATCCGGCCGCCCGTTCGCATCGAGATCCGGCGCGCCGTCGGCGACCTCCTCGGCATCGGCAATGCCGTTGTCATTGCAGTCGGACAGGCCTTCTTCGCCGTAGACCAGATGGCCTTCCTCGTAGACCGGTATTTCCTCGGTCCTGGTGATCGCCGACTGGCCGAAGGGGAGGTGGGTGAGGGAAGGATCGTTGGTCGGATCCCACGCCGAGGCCGGGAGCCCGGCTCGGAGCCCGATCTTGATCTGCGATTCTCGAATCGAGGACGTACCCGGACCGGGTCCGAAATCAACGCCGTCGTAGGAGACTTCCACCATGTAGAGATTGGTGGAGGGGTTCACGACCATGAGTTCGCCGAGGATGCCGCCGTCGAGGAACCCGCTTTCGACCACGAGATCTTCAGGACCGAAACCGGCGTCGACGGTCTCCGTGAGGTCGAGATAGAGCCGATAGGAGAGACCATCACTCCAGCGAGCCGGCCAGGCGCTTCGATTCGAAAGGAGGCACCGGACACGAGTGAAGGATTCCGACTCTTCGATGATCGAAGCCTGGACGAACATTTCCTGTCCGTAGGAATCCTCCGTCGGTGGAAATTCCGAATCCGGGATCGGGGTGCCGGCGTACTTTCCGGCCATGCGGGCCATCGCGGCGGTGAATCCGGCGTTGTAGTCGCAGGTGACCTCGTTGGCGATCCAGTCGCCCCGGTCATCGACGTACTGGTCTTCGAGATCGGGGCCACCGACGAGCGCGCCCCAGAGAACGTGACGGTTGGGGCCGGGGTCCTGAATATCGTCGTTCCAACTGCCGTGAGCGCCGCGATGATGGGGCCGGGTCGGGGAATTCTCGCCGAACCCACAGACGTAACTCGAATTCCGCGGGTTGTCGCCGAGGATGTAGTTCAACTGCGCCTCGCCGAAGCGGACATATTCACCGGTCGGGTCGCCATTGAGTTCGGCGTGGGCGAACGCGAGAAACGCCGCGTTCGAAGCGTATCGAAGCGATCCCCAGGTATCGAGCCATGCGAGTCCGCCCGGGGTGTAGGGAATGCTTCCGCCGGGAAGCCAGTTGTCCAGATTCTGGGTGATTCGGTCGTGATAGATGGGATCACCGGTCAAGTGCGCCAGCAGCAGTGCGGCGCCATTGATCTTCCCATCCCACGACTGGGCCCAGTTCGGATCAGGGGAGGCCAGTTCGAAGTGAGCGCGAGCATCGTCGAGGTAGGCCGCTTCGCCGGTGGCTCGATGGAGCCAGGCCGCAGCCCAGGACAGTTCGTCCCAATACCCCGACCACGAGTTGTAGAACGAAGCGACGCCGGGAATCGAATCGACGTAGGTCCCGCGGTGCTGATCCGCGAACGAGTAGAGCTGGCGGGCATGAAGCAGGCATTCCGCGGCGAAAGTGGGATCGGCGTTCTCGAAGACCATCGCCGAAGCGGCGAGGAACGCAGCGCTTTCCGCGACCGGTTCGCTTCCGGGGTTGGCTTCGTTCAGCCACCAGATCCGCGGGGCGTAGCCAGCCGCGACCTCATGCACTTCCGGCGGCCCCCAGAATGAATGAGAAGCATCGCCCTGGCCGATCTGGCCGCAGAAGACGTCGGGTTCGGGATGAGCGGCGATACACCACTCGGCGTGGAATCGAAGGGTGGCGAGAAGTTCGTCGGCCTGACCTGCGGCCTCCCATCCGCCGGCGAAATCGACTCCGCTCCAGGCGAGGGTCGTCATGGCGGAGCTGATCGGGAGGACGAAGGTCGGTGAGTCGCCCGCGTCCATGTAGCGGTCGACGATTCCCGCCGGGACCGGATGATCGCCATTCTCCTGCTGCAGCGGGCCGGTGAAGGCGTCGCTTCGCCACTGGAGCCTGCCGTCGTAACGGCCGGCTCGTTGTGCGTCGTAGAAGGTCACGGCCTTCTGGAGTGCTTCGTGATAGTTGAATGGGCCGACTTCCGGCGGGTCGGGGCAGGAACCCCAGGCGCTGATCATCAGCCCCAGATCGGCCGAATCGACCGCCCCATCCCCGTCGAGGTCGGCNATGCATGATTTTCCGCAGTCCCCCCAGTCCACGACCAGCAGTCCGAGATCCGCCGCATCGACGGATCCACTCTGGTTCAGATCTGCCGCGCAGTCGGCGAAGGAGGAACTGCCAGCAAGGCTCAGGGCCAGGGCTTGAGTCAGGATTCGATGTCGCATCTGCGGATTNTCCGGTCGTGCTTGAATTTGCCGATCGCAATTTGGTTCGACCCGCCGATACGAAACCTCTCGGCGAAGGTTGGGAAATTCNACGGAAAGNATCGTTCGTTGGCCGTACCGGTGGTTTGAATCGCCTTCCGACNGAGAAGTAATACACTTTGGCGATGGTTGCTGATGAATCCAACGAACCGCTCGCCATCGATCTCCATGACGTGCGGAAAATGTACTCCGGCAAGGTGGAAGCCTTGCGGGGTATCAAGATGCAGGCTCGCCGAGGAGAAGTATTCGGCTTGCTCGGCCCCAACGGGGCNGGGAAGAGCACGTTGGTGAAGATCATGCTCACGGTGGTTCGGCCGACGAATGCGAAGGGAACCATCCTCGGTCGTCCGATCGGACACAAGAAGACACTGGCCCGGGTCGGCTATCTCCCGGAGAAGCATCGCTTCCCGGAGTATCTCACCGGCCGTCAGGCGATCGAGTTCGCCGGCGCGATGTCGGGAGTCGACCGGGCCACGCGTCGCCTTCGAAGTTCGGAATTGCTCAGCCTGGTGGGGATGCTCGACTGGGGAGACCGGAAGGTCTCCACCTATTCCAAGGGAATGATGCAGCGGGTCGGTATCGCGGCAGCGATGGTGAATGATCCCGATCTCGTGGTCCTCGACGAGCCCACCGATGGTGTCGACCCGGTGGGCCGCCGGGACATTCGCGACATTCTGGCGACCATTCGCGAGCGAGGAACCTGTGTGTTNCTCAACAGTCACCTCTTGAGTGAACTGGAAATGGTCTGTGACCGGGTCGCGATTCTGGTGCAGGGTGAAGTGGCGACGCAGGGGACGATCGATGAACTCACCGCGGGAAGCCGCTGCTACGAGATTCGCATCGCCGGGCCCGCGCCCGACTGGGTGGGGGAAGCCGGGATCGAGGTTCGCGATGAGGAAGGTCCCGAGACCATGCTCGTCGCATCTTCTTCCGAAGTGGCCGAGGTCCAGCCGTTGATCGACAGGCTTCGAGCCGGAGGCGTCTCCATCATCTCGATGCAGCCGGTTCGAGAGTCATTGGAGGATCTCTTCCTTCGATTCGTNCAGGATCCCGAGACGGGAACCGCCCGGCCGCCGGGTGCCGCCTCGGTTCCCAGGACAACGCCACCTTCGATCGCGTCGGTATCCCGGGGAGGTGACGCATGAGTCAGATCAGCGCCTTGTTCATCGATGCCTATCGAGAACTGAACCATCGTCGGCTGTTCTGGATCACGTTGGGCCTCAGCCTGATCGCGGTCGCGGCATTCGCGGCGATCGGCAACGACGAGGAGGGGCTCACCGTCCTTCATTGGTCGATTCCGTTCCCGTTTCTGTCCACCAGCTTCATTCCAAGTGCCGACTTCTACAAGTTCATCTTCGCCCAGCTCGGAGTCGGCTACTGGCTCGGCTGGATCGCTTCGATCATCGCCCTGGTCTCCACCGCCAGCATCTTTCCGGATTTCGTCGATCGGGGTTCGATCGATCTGATGCTCTCGAAGCCCATCGGGCGGGCTCGTCTCTTCCTGACGAAATTCGCGACCGGTCTTCTCTTTGCCGGTTTGCAGGTGCTGGTTTTCACCGTCGCGTCGTTCATGGTGATCGGAATTCGGGGCGGGGATTGGGAGCCGTGGCTGTTCGTGGCGATTCCCATCGTCCTGGTCTTCTACTCCTACCTTTTCGCCGTGCAGGCGGTCATCGGACTGCTGACCCGCTCGGTGATCGCTTCGATCATCGGCGTATTGCTGTTCTGGATGCTGCTCTTTCTGGTTCAGACCGGGGACGGCGCGACGCTGGCCTGGCGAGTGACGCAGGAAATCACCACGGAACGGCGGGCCGATCGTCTGGACCGACTTCAGGCCATCTCGGTCGAAGCGGAGGATGAACGCCTCCGATTGGTGGAACTCGCCGCTGACGGCGATGCGTTCGCGGAGCAGGATGTGCTTCAGGCGACGGATGAATCGGATCTTCTGGCGGCTCGTTTTCTGGCGGTTCAGGAGGAGCAGGCCGACGAACTCGCGACTCTGGAGACGGCCCGAACGGTCAATGACTGGTTCCATCTCGCCAACACGGTGCTTCCGAAGACGGGTGAGACGATCGACATGCTCTCGCGAATCCTTCGGGATCAGGCGGGACTTGTGATTCCCACGGGGGAGGACGGCGACGAGACCGTTCGTCGATTCGGTGAGATGGTCGGCCCTCGGGAGTTCAATGAACGGCTGACCGCCGCTCAGGATGAAAGCCACTCCTACGCATGGGTCCTCACCACCAGTCTTGGTTTCGAGGCGTTGGTGCTTGGATTCGGGGTCTGGCGATTCTCGCGGCGGGACTACTGACCCGACCGGTCATCGGTGCCGAGTTCCCGGCTCCGATCGGCCGCGGCACTGATCGCTTCTTGGATCACGTCGTCGAAGTCACACCGTTCGAGTGCGTCGAGTCCGGCGGCGGTGGTGCCGCCTCGACTGGTCACCGCCCGTCGAAGGGTGGCGGCATCGCTCTCGGAGTCCTGGAGAAGTGTCGCGGCACCGAACAACGTCTGGTTGACCAGCATTCGGGCGGTGGCGGGGGAGAGACCCTCGGCGATGCCGGCAGCGGTCCACGCCTCCGCCATGCGGAATACCCAGGCCGGACCTGAACCGCTGACCGCCGTCACGGCATGGAAATCAGGTTCTTCGACCTCCACGACTACCCCGACCGATTCAAAGATCCGACGGACGAACGCGAGATCGTCTTCGGTCGTGTCCTGGCCGGATGAGATCGCGGTCACGCCATGGCCGAGCGAGGCGGGAGTGTTCGGCATGGTGCGGACCACGGCGGTGTCCTTCCCGAGGGCAGCGACGATCCGGTCGCTCGGGAGTCCCGCCATCACGCTGATCGCGAGTCGTCGGCCAGCCCGCTGGCCGATGCCTTTCGCCACTTCGGAAAAGAGCTGTGGCTTCACCGCGAGGAGGATACGAGGGGCCTCTCCGACTCCCGTCGGATCCAGCGAGTGGCATCCAAGGTCGGTGAAACTCCTGATGCGATCCGGCAGGACATCGCACACTCCGACCTGGTGGGGGGCGAGGATCCGGGCTCGCAGGAGTCCTCGCAGGACGGCTCCGCCCATGTTTCCGAGGCCGATGACGGCCAATTCCAGGGGTGGATTGGATTTGGGAGCGGGGAGCGACTCTGGCGGGGAACTCATGGAGCGGCCTCCGGGATGGCAGGGTGGGCGCCGGCATCCTTTTCTCGGCCCATGAGACCGGTTTACATGACGGCTTCCGGCCCGGACATCCGTATACTTGTCTCCCATGCCACTCACCGGCTACAGCCCGATGTATGAACTCGACTTCGAGTCCGCAGTCCTGGAGATCGATCGTCAGATCGAAGCTCTGGAGGAGAAACCTGATCGAGATCGGTTCGAAACCGAAATCGCTCAGCTCCGGCAGACTCGGGATGAGCTTCTGCGCAAGATCTACGGAAATCTCACGCCTTGGCAGACCGTTCGGGTCTCCCGTCATCCGCTTCGGCCGCACGCCGATGATTACGTGCGGATGATGTGCCGCGATTTCTGCGAACTGCACGGTGACCGTCACTTCGGGGATGATCCTGCAATCCTTTCCGGCTTCGGTCGGATCGGCTCCCGCAAGGTCCTCATCATCGGTCATCGCAAGGGGCGGACAACGGAGGAGAAGATTCGTTGCCACTTCGGTTGCGCCCACCCAGAGGGCTATCGCAAGGCTCTCCTCAAGATGAAGCTGGCGGAAAAGTATCGACTTCCCGTCGTGACCCTGATCGACACCCCTGGGGCTTACCCGGGGCTTGGAAGCGAACAGCGGGGGCAGGCCGAGGCCATCGCCCGCAATCTGCTCGAGATGAGCCGCCTTCGGACGCCTGTGGTCTGTGTGGTCATCGGCGAAGGTGGATCGGGTGGAGCCCTCGGAATCGGAGTAGGAGATCGGGTCGCCATGCTGACCCACGCCTGGTACTCCGTCATCAGCCCTGAGGGGTGTGCCGCGATCCTTTGGAAAGAGGCGAACGAGCAGACCAACACGCTGGCTGCAGAGTCTTTGAACCTGGTGGCCGCCGATAATTTGAAGCACGGACTCGTTGATGCCATCATCGAAGAACCTCTGGGAGGGGCCCACCGAGACCCAGAAGGGTCTTCAGAGCGTCTCCAAACCTGGATTTTGGATCAACTTTCGGATCTGTCGAGGGTTCAGCCGGAGACGCTCGTCCGTCGGCGATTTGAAAAGTTCCGAGAGATCGGGCCGGTCGTCTCAATGGAAATGCCCGAAGTCGAAGCCGCGAATCGGGGCTGATACGACTCGGATGTTTGGCCTTGATGGGGCCAGATCGTCGCACGTTCGGGATTTTTCCGCCCCGAATCGGCGATGTTTTCCGTGCGTTGCGACTTTGCGAATGGTTCGCTACCATGATTTTTTCCGCCCCATGCCCCCTTTCCGCACCGCGTAGGAAAGAGGCTTTACTGCAGCGGTCGAGGATGCCCACGCGTGGCCACCAAGAAGTCCACCGCTCCGAAGAAGAAGTCAGCGAAGAAGNCTCCGGCGAAGAAGGCTTCGTCGAAGAAGCCATCGGTGAAGAAGTCTCCGGCGAAGAAAGCTGCGGCCAAGAAGTCTTCCGCCAAGAAGGCTCCGTCGAAGAAANCTNCGGNNAAGAAGTCTCCCGCCAAGAAGGCTCCGTCGAAGAAGCCTGCGGCGAAGAAGTCTCCCGCGAAGAAAGCTCCGTCGAAGAAGCCTGCGGTGAAAAAGTCTGCCGCGAAAAAAGCTCCGGCGAAGAAGCCTGCGGCCAAGAAGGCTCCCGCCAAGAAGGCTGCATCGTCAAAGAAGACCGTCGCTTCGAAGAAAGCTCCGGTTCGCAAGGCGATGGCGACCAAGGTGGCCCCAGCCATGCCAGGGTCGCCCATCAAGCCTCCGGTCACCAAGAAGAAGAAGAATGATCGCCGAGTGGCACCCACGGTGGTCCCCTCGCGCCGGAAGTTGCAGAAGAAAGCGGAAGCCGAGGCGGCAGCAAAGTCCCCTCGCCGAAAGATCGACTTCGCAAATCCCCGATCAGTCGCCGCCGCCGCCGCCAGTTCAGAAACCGATGCCGACGGTTACGTGTTCATCAACGGTCGCCGTGTTCGGGCGATCTCGACCAAGGGTGTCGGAACCAAGAAGAAGCGATCTGCGAAGACGGTCGAAGTCGAGCCTGTGGAGGCTCCGAAGATCGATGTTTCCAAGATCAAGACCAAGCTGTCGACGAAGGATCTCGAGAAGTACCGGGATCTGCTGATTCTGCGTCGGCGAGAGATCATGGGCATGGTTTCCGGCCTGGAAACCGAAGCGCTCCGGTCGTCCGGTGGAAATCTCTCCAACATGCCGGTTCACATGGCCGACGTGGGAAGCGATGTTTTCGAGCAGGACTTCACGCTCGGCATGGCGGCGACGGAGCGAGAAATGGTGATTCAAATCGACGCCGCCCTCACGCGAATCGGGGAACGGACTTACGGGGTCTGCCAGGCGACCGGAAAGGCCATCCCGAAGACGCGGCTCAATGCCAAACCCTGGGCCAAGTACACGGTTGAAGCGGCCCGGGCCGCAGAACGTGGCCTCTCGGGCGAGTGACCTCGCCTTCCCTTCGCCGCTGGCCCCGATGGACCGGGTGATGACCGATTCTGAAACCACTTCCAGCCTGGAACCCCCGGCGCGACGATCCGTCGCGGCGTGGCTGATCCTGCTGACCGTCGTGGTGATTGGTCTTACGGCGGATCTGGTTTCCAAGAAATGGGCTTTCGTCAACGTCACCGAGGAGCCGGTGGTGTTGGTGTACGAAGAGATCATCGACGGTGTGAACCCGATTCCTTGGCATGAAGGAGTGGTGGTGATCTCTCCCGATCTTCTGGATTTCCGCTTGGTTCTCAACCGGGGCGCGGTCTTCGGCATCGGCCAGGGGCGACGAGTCGAATTCGTTCTTTTCACGGCGATTGCAATCACGGTGGCGATTGCGGTCTTCGGCTGGTGGACCCGGTCTCGGGCTCATCTGGCTCACGTGGCGATCGGACTCATACTGGCCGGAGGTCTTGGGAACCTCTACGACCGCGTGTCGATCGGAGCGGTTCGAGACTTTCTCCACATGCTTCCAAGGTGGGAGCTTCCCTTGGGCATTTCGTGGCCTGGAGGGACGACGGAAGTCTTCCCGTGGGTGTTCAACATCGCGGATGTGGAACTCCTGGTTGGAATGGGACTACTGCTCATTCACGTTCATCTCTCGGATCGTCAGGCTCGTCAGATGACCTCGGATGCGGGAGAGAAGGTCGTGGTCACGACGGCCCCGGATCAAGCATCTGAAGAGCCTCTTCCAGAGGAATGATGCAGGACGCGGGGGTTGGATTCGGCAGTTCGTCAGGATCAACGGCACGGTCGAGATTGAACGGGCCGACCGAGATCCGACGGATCGAGGCGCAGTGGCCTCCAGTCCCCAGTTCCTGGCCCAGCTCACGGGCGAGGCTTCGTACGTAAAAGCCTTTTTCGCATTCGACCCGGACGGTGGCCAACGGCCACTCGTACGACTCGAGTTGGATGTCATGCACGGTGACCAGCCGGGGCTCGAGTTTCGGCGTTTCACCCTTGCGGGCTGCGGCGTATGCCCTTCGCCCATCGACCTTCTTGGCACTGAAGTCGGGGGGGCGCTGCATGAATTCGCCGGTGAATCTCGATTGCAGGAGATCTGCAATCGCCGTGGCTTCGGGTCGGCTCTCCACTTCGACGGGCTGGAGATCGCTTTCTCGGTCATCGCTCGGAGTGAAGGCTGACAGATCGATTTCCGTTCGGTATCCCTTGCGAGTCTTCATGAATCGCTCGAGAGACTTGGTCGCCTTGCCGACGCCGACCACCAGGACCCCCGTGGCAAGGGGATCCAGGGTCCCCGCATGGCCTGCTTTCATTCCGACCTTCCTTCGGACGATCGCGACCACGGTCATGGAGCTCATTCCAACGGGCTTGTCGATCACCACCACCCCGGGAGGCAGCCCCGCTTCNTCGCCGGATCGGGGTCGAAGTCGCTGAGATCGGCGAGAAGTTCCTCCTCCGGAGGGCCGGGAACCTTGATTTGGAGGCCCGTCTGAAGGAACCGGAGAATCGGAGTCGGGTTGTCGGTTGTCGGTTGTCGGCATCGCGATACAATACTTCGCTCCGGACAGGTGTCCGAGCGGCTGAAGGAGCGGCACTGGAAATGCCGTGTACGGTTTTTCCGTACCGTGGGTTCGAATCCCACCCTGTCCGCTTAATGGTCGGTCACGTGTCGCTCGGCACGTCCCGACAGACAACTCGATCGCGGGCTGTAGCGCAGCTTGGTAGCGCGCCATACTGGGGGTGTGGAGGTCGCTGGTTCGAATCCAGTCAGCCCGATTTCGAGAACGACCCCGTCGCATTGCGACGGGGTCGTTT
>NYSW01000087.1 GCA_002683195.1 Phycisphaerae bacterium | reverse complement strand
GGGGGCCTTCTTGGCGGTGGTCTTCTTGGCGGTGGTCTTCTTGGCGGGGGCCTTCTTGGCGGTGGTCTTCTTGGTGGAGGCCTTCTTCGCCGTTTTCTTTTTGCTGGTGGAAGAGGACCGTCGGGCGACTGGTGTGTCGCCTTCGTCGCTGCTGATGGGATCTGAGTAGGTCATGGTGTGCTCCATGGCCGCATCGATCGGTGGTGCTGTCGTCGAAGAGAACCAGGTGCCCAGTGGCGATTCAGAGGAACCGAATCGACTTCGGGCGATCTGCGGCGTGACCGCAGATGCCGGAACGGGGTGGAGAATCCGGGCTGAAACCCGAACTTTCCGAGGTCCTTGGCCCCTCAGGTCATCTTGTAGATGATCTGGGTGGAAACATGGACCAAACCCTTGGCGGATCAAGCCGTTCGACGAGAAGGGGGGCGGCGATCCCGGGCGGAGAACGTTCGTCGGCCATTCGGCCGGTCCGTTCAACCTGTCCGGGGCGTCGCGGCGACCACCGCGAGTCGATCAGCGACGATCCGTCGCCTGTAAGAGGTGAACCCGGATGGGGTCTGCCTCTAGTAATCCTGGCCTCCCCGATTGGAGTCATTTCCAATCAAGGCGGTGCGAGTTCGCGTTTTCTCCGGGCATTGGCCCGGGGGACGGATGCCGCCGACGGCGGCAAGTTTCTTGAGATCCGGTCAGTCGGCGGTCCATCCGCCGGGCGAGCCAGGATCTATCTTTCTGAGCTCATCGCGAAGGTAGTTGAGTACCTGCCGCTCCGAATCGAACGTTCCGACCTTTCGGGCGATGCGTTCGCAATGTTGAATGGTGACCGTCCGGATAACCGTCTTGATGAGGGGGATCTGGGTAGGAACCAGTGAGAGTGTACGAAGCCCGAGACCCAGCAGCAACATGGTGTAGATCGGCTCGCCGGCGACCTCCCCGCAGAGGGACACGTCGACTTTCTTCCGGCGGGCGGCTCTGATCACGCTCTTGATCAACTGAATGACCGCCGGACTGGCCCCCGTGTACAGGTTGGCGACCCGTTCGTTACCACGATCAACGGCGAGGGTGTACTGGATGAGGTCGTTGGTTCCGATCGAGAAGAACTCGACTTCACTGGAAAATGCCCGGGCCATCAGTGCCGCGGAGGGGACCTCGACCATCATTCCGATTTCGACGTCGTCTCCGTGGGGGATCCCGTCTTCGACCAGTTCCTCGGCGACATCGGCAAGGAGCATCTTCGCCTGGCGGATTTCCATCACATTGGAAACCAGCGGGAACATGACCTTGACCGGTCCTTCGGCGGCAGCTCGAAGGATCGCCCGGAGCTGGGTCTTGAATCCAGCGAGATTCTGGAGTGAGTAGCGGATGGAGCGGCACCCGAGGAAGGGATTACGTTCCGGTTCCTCGGCTTGCTCCTGGGTGTACTTGTCCGCGCCGAGGTCCTGGGTTCGAATCACGAGGGTTCGCCCCTCNAGCAGTCGGACGGCGGTCAGATAGGCCTGGTAGTGGTCGTCTTCCGTCGGCTCGTGGCCACTGGTGAGATACAGGAACTCCGTCCGGTAGAGCCCGACGCCTTCGCCACCATTCTCCAGCACCGATGGAATTTCGTCGGGGAATTCGATGTTCCCGAGGAGTTTGATCGAAACCCCGTCGGTCGTCACCGCCTCCCCGACCGCCGTACGTCTGAGTTCAGCGCGATAGCTGGAAACCTGCGACTGGCGTTTCAGGTACTCCTCCACCAGCTCCTCGGACGGGTTCACGATCACCGTGCCTGCATCACCGTCGATGATGATCTGATCGCCGTTCTCGACCATCCGGCTGATCTGATGACAGCCGACCACGGCGGGAATGTCGACCGCTCTGGCCACGATCGAGACGTGGCTGGTTCTCCCCCCGATGTCCGTGGCGAAGCCGAGAACCTTGCTGCGATCCATACCGGCGGTCTGGCTCGGAGTCAGTTCGTGGGCGACGATCACGACCGGTTCGTTCAGGGTGGCGAGCCGGCTGGTGTTCTCGCCCATCAATTGGTCGAGTACCCGGCGATCCAGATCGATGATGTCGGAAGCCTTCTGAGCGAAAACCTCGCTGCCCATCGCCGAAAATCGATCTGCAACGCTCCTGAATTCATCTGCGACGGCCCACTCGGCAACCACCAGATCACGCTCGATCCGATCTCGAATCGGCTGCCTGAGCGAGGGGTCTCGGAGGAGTCCCACATGAAACTCGAAGATCTTGGCGGGTTCCTCGCCAAGTTCTTCGCGGGTCCGGTCTCGGAGAGTCTGGAGATCGGTGATCGCTGCTTCGAAGGCCAGGTCGACCCGCTTCAGTTCTTCCCCCGCACCATCGGATTCGATGTGGCGATGGGGGACTCGCTGTTCTGCGCGGCCGACACGAAACACNCGTCCGATGACGATGCCTGAGGAGACGGGAATGCCGGTGAGCTGTTCCATCGTGGGGGGGCGTGGGGGCCGGTGGGAGAGNTATTCAGATCGGCGATGGCCGAGTCGAGTGGCTGGATTGCGGCGATGGTCGGATCAGATCTTCCAGAAGTCCGGAATCAGCCTCTCAGCCAACTTCCGAGTGCTCATGGTGGGCCTCCCGATCAGATCAAACCAGTAAGTCGTCCAATCGCAGGCAGCCAACCCAGACTAACAGAATCCGGGATCGCCTCGCGTGTTTCAGAGAATCCAAGCGACGGTCAAGGGGGCAAAAAAGCCCTTTTCGAGGCAAGGAAGGAGGTTTCGCATCGGCGGCCACGAAAACGGACGACGGGCCCCTTTGGAGGGCCCGCCGTCCGTTGTTGCTCGGTGAGCCAACAGTTCGGGCTCAGTCTTCCTTGACCTCGAATTCGGCGTCGATGACGTCGCTGGCGGCATCGTCGGGGGCGGTACTGGTCTGGGCCTTTCCATCGCCCTCTCCGTCCGGGGTCGGAGTCGCTTCGTAGACGGCCTTGCCCAGTTCGGTCGCAGCCTTCTCGAGGTTGGCCTGGGCCGCCTCGATGGCGGCCTTGTCTTCGCCCTTGAGCTTCTCCTCGAGATTGGCGATCGCGGATTCAATTTCCGACCGGGCTTCGGCAGACACCTTGTCGCCATGCTCTTCGAGGCTTTGGCGGATGGAGTAGACGAATTGTTCGGCCCGGTTTCGGACCTCGACCAGCTCTCGCTTGGCCTTGTCGTCCTCCGCATTGGCCTCCGCCTCGTGCTTCATCCGTTCGATCTCTTCTTCGGTGAGCCCGCTTGAACCATTGATCTCGATGTTCTGGCTCTTGCCGGTCGCCTTGTCGGTCGCCGAGACGCTCAGGATGCCGTTGGCATCGATCGAGAACTCGACTTCGATCTGGGGGGTTCCCCGAGGTGCTGGAGGAATTCCAGGAAGATCGAACTGCCCGAGAGTTCGGTTGTCCTTGGCGAATTCCCGCTCGCCCTGAAGGACGTGAATGGTCACCGAACCCTGATTGTCGCTGGCGGTCGAGAATGTCTCCTTCCGCGAGGTGGGGATCGTGGTGTTGCGCTCGATGAGCCTGGTCATCACGCCGCCGAGGGTTTCGACCCCGAGGGAGAGCGGCGTCACATCGAGCAACAGCACGTCCTTGACGTCACCTTGAAGCACGCCGCCTTGGATCGCCGCACCGACCGCCACGACTTCGTCGGGGTTGATCGAGCGATCGAGTTCGTCGGTCTCGAAGATCTGCTTGGCGATCTCCTGGACCCTTGGGATTCGAGTCGAACCGCCCACCATGACGATCTCAGCGATGTCCGAGGCCGCAATCTTGGCATCGGCCAGCGCCTGCTCGCAAGGCTTTCGAAGTCGATCGAAGAGATCCTTGCAGATCGACTCGAACGTGGCTCGGGTCACCGTGACCTGAAGGTGCTTTGGACCATTCTGGTCTGCAGTGATGAACGGGAGGTTCACCTGAGCCTCCATCTGCTGGGAGAGCTCGATCTTGGCCTTTTCCGCGGCTTCCTTCAGTCGCTGAAGAGCCATGGAATCACTTCGGATGTCGATGCCTTCGGCCTTTCGGAACTCGTCGGCCAGATGATCGATCAGGTGCTGGTCGAAGTCGTCGCCACCAAGGTGCCCGTCGCCATTGCTGGCAAGCACTTCGAAGACGCCATCGCCGACNTCCAGAATCGAGACATCAAACGTGCCACCACCGAGATCGAAGACCGCGATCCGAGCGTTCTTCTTCTTCTCGAGGCCGTAGGCCAGCGCGGCGGCCGTGGGTTCGTTGATGATCCGCTCGACCTTGAGACCGGCGATTTCGCCTGCATCCTTGGTCGCCTGTCGCTGGGCATCGTTGAAGTACGCCGGAACCGTGATGACCGCCCGATCGACGGTCTCGCCGAGATAGTCCTCGGCGGTCTTCTTGAGGTCGCGGAGAATCATCGCCGAGACTTCGGGCGGGCTGTAGTCCTTGTCCCGGACCTTGACGTTCACCAGATCATCACCGCCGCCGATGACTTCGTAGGGGACGAGCTTTTCTTCGTGTTCGACTTCGCTGTGTCGACGTCCCATGAACCGCTTGATCGAGAACACGGTGTTCTGGGGGTTGGTGACCTGCTGGTGCCGGGCGGGTTGCCCGACGAGGCGGTCGCCCTTTTCGGTGAATCCGACCACCGAGGGGGTGGTCCGATTACCGGTCGAATTGATGATGACGGTCGGTCGTTCGCCCTCCATGACGGCCACCACCGAGTTGGTGGTACCGAGGTCGATGCCGATGATCTTGCCGTTGCTATCTGCCATGTGTAGGTTGCCTTTCCGATCCCGGTTCGGTCACGATGCCGTGTCCCGGTGGTCGCTCGAACCTGGAATCTAGGTAGTCGGATCGTTCCGACATCTGAAGAATCGCAACCGGGATGCCAGAATGAGGGGCGGACGGGTGGACCCCCTGGGGGCCTCCAAGGCCTCTGTAAGCCCGATTTTCGCGAAAGGCCCTGCCGAATTGGCACCAGAGACCCTCGAGAACCGACGATCATGCCCTGCGATCAGCCTCAAGGCCCCGACCGGTCCTGCCGTTCTTCTGATTGTGACACTGGTGGCTCAGTGGATCATTTTCGGGATCTGGGCCCTGGCTCCGGCGGTTTCGGAATGGCACCGGTACGTCCAGCCCCTGGTGTGGATTCCAGATTGGACGTGGTTCGTTGGGCTGTCGCCAATAGCGGTGGTCGCGATCGTCCTTGGAATTCGATCGGGTCGAACTGGATGCCGACTCGGTTGGGTTGGGGTTCTCGCGGCCGTTCTTCCCCTTGCCGTGGTGGGAGCCGGGATTCACCAGCGTGAATGGAGACCGTGGGCGTCCGCGGATTCGGCCCCAGCAGGCCGGATTGTCTTTCTGAACGCCTGGGATCCCCCTCGTGAGAAGGTGGGGGCTCTCATCGATGAAATCGAGGCGCTGGATGCCGACCTGGTGGTGATCGTGAATCCGGGCTGGATAGCGCCGGTCTGGCGGGAGAGGGTTGCGTCCGGCCGCGCGAATCTCCGTGATCTCGCGACGACCTCCGCATCCCGAACCTGGAAGGTTCGCTGGATGACTCCGTTTCTCGTCGCATCACGCGGCGATTTCGTGACCTTGCGAACGGTCAGTCGGAAGGCTGGCATCAAGGCGGTGAGGGTCAGTCTTCCCGAGCAGCTCTCGGCGTCACTGGGCATGAATCAAGTGCTGGTCGTCGATCTGCCGTCCGACCTGCGTCGGTCTCGAACTGAAATGGTCGACGAAATTCGCCGGGCGGTTCAGTCCGACATGGATCGGCGGGGAGAGGGCGTGGATCTGGTCCTCGGGGATTTGAATCTGACCCCCCGGACGCCCGCCCTCGCTCGGCTTCTCCCTGGGATGCGTGATCTCTTCCTCGGCGGTGGGGTTGGATGGGGTGCGACGTGGCCTCGGGAGACCCCCGTGGTCCGGATCGACTTCGCCCTCGGTGCCGATACGTTCGGGCCGACAACGGTCCAAACCTTCGATCCGGGCACCGGTGGTCATCGGGGTCTGATTCTGGAAGTGAACCTCTCCGCAAAGGCTGAAACNTCGCGGTGAAGCTGCGGACTGGTATCGACGCTATTTGACGGGATCAGTCGCTATCGACACCGAGGTCGAACCAGATCATCTGAATGCCGAGGTTGTCGCCGGTGAACAGTTCCGTGCCGGAATTGGCATCCGAAGGCAGGCTGCTGATGATCTTTGACCCCGTATCCGCCTGCCATTGGCTCGAGCCATCGGCGTAAAGCACGTTCAGGCCGGTTTCATGGTTGAAATCTTCACGGCTCCTCAGCCCGTCGGTGAGTAGGACCGAGCGGCCGGCACGGTGCATGGACCGAAGGGACTGACGGCCTTCGTTCACCAGTGGTTCAAGGCGAAGATGCCCGGTGTAGTGGTAATTCGCGTAAACCCTTTTTTCCACGTCCCCGGTGAGTGACTCTTCGTAGGTTTCTTCGTTGCACTCGTAGGTGTGGGTATGCCGGTGGGCGGGGCAGTGCAGGCAGCGGGGTGAATCGATGTACCGCCATTCCCAGAGTCGACCGAGACCGTCGAAGCTCTTGTCCATCTCTTCGGAACCACCACCGGTCGTGACCGCCATCATCTCGGCGAAATCGCCTTCGGTCTGCAGCAGGCTCTTTGGCAGCAGGCCGCCGCGGTCTTCACTCCAGAGCATGAAGCCGATACCGATCTGGCGTTGATTGGCGGAGCAAATCACGCTGTACGCCGTTCGTCGAGCGGAACGAATGCCTGGCATGAGCAATGCGGTGAGCACCGTGACCACCGAAAGTACGACGATGAGTTCGACCATGCTGAAGCCTCGTCGCTTCCCGGCAGAATCCCCGGCTCCCTGTTTCAGGGAATGGGTCATCCTTCGGATTGAACCGAGCATCAGGTGCATGAACTCTCCGAAGCAGCCTCTGGAGACGGGCTTTGCCAAACGAATGCTAACCCGTTTTCTGGCTCCCTTCTATGTTTTTTTGCGGAACTCAGGGAACCGGTCTTGAAACACGAGTCGAATAAGGAAAGTTGAGGNCATTCCTCGAATCCTCTCGGGGNTCTCGTATGGGATGGCGTGACCGGGCGTTTCAGCTGGGATTCACNCAGCTTGCGGCTCGGAGACCAGGGAGGCCGTATGGCCGTGCCAAATCATGAAGACTGGGTTCTGATGCAAGCCATTGCCGAGGGCGACGAATCGGCGATAGATCGCCTGTACGAGCGATTCGGCACGTTCGTATTCCGTTGTGTCCGCCAATCCTTGTCGGACCATGCGGAGGCGGAGGATGCGGTGCAAGAGATCTTCGTACGGCTCTGGCGGACCGCTGAGCGGTACGACCCATCTCGAGCGAAGCTCGTGACTTGGGTCATGCTGATCTCCAAGCGACATGCCATTGACCGGCTTCGCCGGAAGCAGGTGCGTCCGAATAATCTTTCGCTGGAAGGCGATCCGACGGATCGTCGGGGCGGGNCGACGCCGGGCGTACTGCCTGAGGAACGCGATGAGCGTCGGCAGATCCTCCTGGATCGCATTCAGGAGTTGCCGGCACTCCAGCAGGAAGTGCTGACGCGCGCGTATCTGCAGGGATTCACGTTGCGGGAAGTCGCTGAGCAACTCGATGCCCCGCTAGGGACGGTAAAAAGTGCCCTCAGCCGTGGGCTTTCGAGATTGCGGGATCGGCTTGCCGGCGACGATCGGATTCTTGAAGCTTGACCTCAGATTTTCGTAGTTCTTCTGGGATTTTGCTCTGAAGAGGGAGCCGTCGAGAAAATTCTGCGAATATCTGGGGGTCAGCGAATCTCGGGGACGCAGTCAGCGACCAGATTCGAATTCCTTCCAGAACGATGTGTTTGGAAGCAGAGTTGGTGACGAAACAGGCGCGAATGTCGAACGAGAAAAGGAGCCCGCACAATGGGTGGCAGTGAGTTGCCTAACAACGAGAACGCCGAGATTCGTGACCTTGCCTTGCGCGAGGTACTGAATCTCCTCGACGAGACGGAGTCGGCTCGACTGGAGTCGGCCTTCGACCGTATGACGCCGGATCAGCAGGCTGAAATCCTTGATCTTCAGGCGGCCGTGGCCCGCGAAATCGCATCTGCCGGTTCAGAAGTTCCGGATCGGTCGCTGCGATACCGCGTTCTCGCTCGAGTGGCAGCTGCGATCGAAGAGGACACGGAATCGATCGCGCCTCTGGCGACGATCGGTGACCGNCGGCGGACAGCCCCGAGCTCGGATCTCTTTCGATCGCACGACGCAGATCCGGAGGAGATCTTCGAAGGATCCGAAGATGCCATCGCTCACCGTCATTCGGCCAGCGGCAGAGGCGTTCGCGGCAGAATCGTCTGGCGAGCCGCGGCACTGGTCCTGGGGTCCTGCCTGATGGCGCTCGGTGTGATTCACAACGAAACTCGGAGCGAACTTGCGAAGTACGAGCGTTTCGCGCTTCGGGAGATCCTGGTCGATCAGTTGG
This sequence comes from Phycisphaerae bacterium, assembly GCA_002683195.1. Next base: position 15,930 of record NYSW01000087.1, on the reverse strand, counting down.
AGATGATCGCCGAGGACGACCTCGACATTCGACGAATGCTCGAGTCCTCGACCGCTGAGGCACAAGCACTTTCCGGGCCGGGTGGTGCGGCGCTCGTGCTGTTTGAAACCGTGGGAAGTTCCGCAGGGCGAGGCTCNCTGGTGGTGATGGGCCTCTCGCCGTCCGTGAAGAATCTGGAATTGCTGGCGGTCGATCCCAACAGCGGGATCGAAGAGATCGTTCACTCGGGGCCGGCTTCGACCATTCCGGGAGGTCTTTCCGCAGTGGCCATCGACCTCGGCGATCGGATGGTACCGGGGACGATTCTCGTATTGAAAGATGCCGACACCGGGAGAGAGATCCTTCGATCCTCCTTGTCGGTCGCCTGAGCGTTCCATCCTCGACGTGGGTCGGAAAACAGGATTTCACACCGGGATCGAACCTTTGAAAAGGTTCGATCCTTTCGTTCAGCCATCGTCGGCGCGACAGGACCATTCGAATTCCATCGGCTCGAGTTCGGCACTGAGCCTCGCTCGCTCGTTCTGGAGCTTCTTGGCCCGCTTGCCGTCGGTGTAGACGGCTGGATCCATCATCGATTCATCGATCTCTCGAATTCGAGCCTCACTCTTTTCCATGCGGTTCTCCAATTCCTTGATGGAGAGTTTGGACAAGGAACCGGTCGATCGCCTTTCCTGCCTGTCCGCCTTCTTCTGCTCTTCGACCTTTGCTCGAACGGCTTTCTGCCTGACGTCGCTCTTTTCCTTCTCTGCGTTGGCAGCCTCCGTCACGGCTTCGGCCTGTCGTTTCTCGACTTCGGTCCAGTCCGAATACCGACCATTGAAGAGCCGGACGTCACCTTCTCCATCAAAGACGATGAGCGTGGTGCAAGTCGCTTCGATCAGCGCTCGGTCGTGACTGATGAGCACCAACGCTCCGCCGCGCCCTTCCTTGGCGTCGCCATAATTGACCAGGGCTTGTTCAAGACGTTCCGCGCTCGGGATGTCGAGGTGATTGCTTGGTTCATCGAGCACCAGGAGATTCATGGGGCTTGCCACGAGGCCGGCGAGCACCATTCTCGCCCGCTCGCCGCCGCTGAGCAGCTCGATGGTCTTCTCCATCTCCGCCCCGCTGAAGAGAAACGCCCCGGCGAGGTTGCGGGCATCCTGCTCGCGGACCTGGCCTTCCGGGTTGGCATCCGCCATCGTCTTCTGCAGGTATTCCCAGATGGTTCGCTCGGTATCGAGATGATCCTGGTTCTGGCGGAACCAGCCCACTGAAAGGCGAGGGCTTCGTCGGATCGTTCCTTGATCGGCGTCGATGTCTCCGAGAATCGAACGGATCAAGGTCGTCTTGCCGGCCCCGTTGGGACCGAGGATTCCGATTCGATCGCCCGGACGAATGCTGATCGAGAAATCGTCGAACAGGGTGTGCTCGCCGTAGGCCTTCCGAAGGTGTTCGGTGGCGACGAGCACATCGCCCGAACGCGGTGGCGTCGGGAGATTGAGCTCGACCACATCGAGTTCGATCGGGCGTTCGGAAAGCTCGTCCCGCTTGTAACGCTCGAGCCTTGATTCCCGTCCTCGAGCCTGTTTCGCCCGCTGGCCGGCCTTGTACTTCTTGATGAAGGTCTCTTCGGCCCGAATGCGATCCATCTGCTTCTCGTGGACTCGCTGTTCGACGATCTTGCGTTCGTGCCGCTGGGTGATGAAGGCCTTGTAGTTGCCGGGATATTCCAGCACGCGTCCCGCTTCGACCTCGATGATCCGTTGAACCACGCGGTCAAGCAGCCAGCGATCGTGGCTGATCACCACGACGGCGCCATGAAATTCGTCGGCGAGGAATGTCTCGAGCCAGCGTCGTCCGTGGATGTCCAGGTGATTGGTGGGTTCGTCGAGCAGAAGGAGATCGGGTGATTCCAGCAGCAGCCTGGCGAGGCCGAGCCTCGCCTTCTGGCCTCCGGAGAGCGTGTCGACCCGTTGATCGAATCGGTCATCCTCCAGGCCGAGGCCGTGAAGCGTGGCGTCGACCTTGTGTTCGACCGCGTATCCGCCAAGAGCCTCGATCTTGGTATCGAGACCAGCCTGGCGTTCCATGAGGCGTTCGAGCGCGTCTCCGTCGGCGGTCGCCATTTCCTCGTAGATCCGTTCCAGCTCGGCCTGCGCTTCGTGGATGGCATCGAAGGCTCTCGCCGCGGCCTGTTTCACGGTGTCGCCCGGTACGAAGTCCGGATGCTGGCTGAGGATTCCGATCCTGATCCCCCGGGCGGTCTGCATCGAGCCGTGGTCCGGCTGCAGTTCTCCGGTGATGATCCGGAGCAGGGTGCTCTTCCCGGCACCGTTGCGGCCGACCAGTCCGATCTTCTCCCCCGGNTCNACTGACAGCGTGGCCCCGTCAAGGACGGTGCGGGTGGCGAATGCGTGCTGAATCCCAGCAAGGGTGAGAAGAGGCATGAGGGGCGAAGTGTAGCGAGGACGGTCAGGTCAGCCTCGATGGGCGGGCAGTTTCAGTCCATCTGCATCCCACAAGGCGCGAAGCAGCGTCCGAGATCTCGGGGGCAGGATGAAGCAGGCCGTCCGCCGAAGCAGTGGCCGTCCAGCCAGCAGCCCAGCCGTCATGGTCAGCATCTGGGCGAAACAGACGGGGACGGCCATGGCGGGGCTCATGATCCGCAACGTGGCCTCCCAGATGGTCGAGCGTGGCCCGTTGATCTCGGGAAGCGGGCACAGGAGAAAGATGAAGATCATGAGCATGACGAACGCGAGGCCGTTTGCGATCACCGCCACCCACGGTAGATGGCGTCGACGGATTCCCAGCAACAATCCAGACCAGATGATGCCCATGAAAACCATGACCGGACCGACGATCAGTGCCATGGTTCTGAGGCTGTTGCTGGTCCAGGGGATTTTGGAGGCCGTAGTCATCGCTTTTATGACCTCGTCCTCGTTTTCAAACCACCAGATGGGATCGATGTTCCAGGTCCCAATTGGCAACATGGATGAAGCGGCGGCTCTGGCCGGAGCCAGAGCCTCTTCAAGGATTCCAAGTGACGTTCCGAACAGGATGAGCACGGTGACGAGGCCGATCGTCAGGACGGCCTGGACCGAGGCCATGAGGAAAAAGATTCCGACTCTTCGCCCCCAGAGACCGAGAATGGGCTGTTCGACCAGCGGGGCTGCCGTTCCGCATTCCGCGCAGCGGGCGAAGAAGAGTCCCAGGGCCTCCGACCGCTCGATCGTCTGGCCGTGCAGATCGTGTCCGCACTTCAGGCAGGGCCGGACTCCGTCGATTCTTCGTTTCGTGGCGGATGTCTTCGAAGCTGATGGGGCGGTGGAGCGGGCGGATGAATCAGACATGATTTTCCTGTCGAGGGGTCGTTCGAATCCAAGGATGGACCAGATTTCGAACCTTGGCCGTGGTGTGGGCCGCGACCAGCGCTCCGGCGAAGTTGGCGANGCCGATCCCCAGCAGGATGAGCAGCAACCCCTCGCTTCCCATGAAGAAAGAGGAAGAGAGGGTGTCGAGATATTGTGAAATCAGGATCAGAAATCCAATCGGCCAGGTGATGGTGACCCAGCCGGCGGTGCAGGTGTTTGGTGAAGCATGGGGAGAGATCAGCGTGCTGATCACCCCGCCGACCATGCCCAGCCCGAAGGCGAGAACGATTTCCTCGGGCACCNGAAAGAGGTCTTTATTCCATCTGTCCGGAAGCGAATCGCCCGCCACCAGACTGCACGAGATCAGCGTCATCAGACCGACCGGGATCAGTACCAGCCTCAGGATCGCCATGGGGACCTCGAGTCGGTGTCGGCGTGAATTGGCCCGACGAACCAGCGGCCCGGCCACGCCGAGCCCGCACCGCGGGCAGGAACGGACCCGGCATTCGATCCATGCCGGGCGGACGAATCGAGCCGATGCGAGACTGCATCCGCAGCTCGGACACAGTTGAACGATCTTCTGGCGTCGCTTCTGAAACGCCGAGATATTCCGAAGGTCGAACTGTTGGGCGTCTGGTTCCGGCATGGCGACATGATGGCAACAAACCGGAATCGAGGTGTGGATACGCTCGGAGCCCTACAATCNAGGACATGAGCAGCGTCTGGAAAAGAATCGGAGGGTGGCGTCGAGTAGTGCTTACCCTCGCGATCTTCGGGGTCGCCATGGCTCTCTGGGAGCGAGACCGACGGGTCGAAGTCTGGTCATTGCAGGTGGTGCAAGCGACGCAGGATCTGGTGGCCGGGGGCGTTGCCGTCGAATCAGTGGATCCCGGAAGGAAACTTCTCGTCGAGACCGCGGAGCGTTCGATCGCCTCGCTGGTGCCTCCCCGAACGATTGGAACCGTCATGACTGTTGAAACTGAAGGGAACGGAACCTTTGGTGAGATTCTGGTGACCGGGGCTGATGGCCGGGCGGTCCGGCTTCGCTTCACGGGTGCCTCTCCAATGCTCGTCCGCGTGGATCGAATCGACGCGGAAGCACCATCCAATTCCATCGAATCCGGAGCACGTCCATGACTGCGGTCTGGTTGAACGGCGAAATCACGACCCTCGAAGATGCTCGGATCTCAGCGTTTGACGCCGGGGTTCAGCATGGAGTGGGCCTCTTCGAGACGTTCCTCGCCCGAGGTGAGCGGGTGATCCACCTGCTTCAGCACCTGGATCGCCTGGAAGCCTCCGTCCGTGAGACTCGGCTGAGTTCCCGGATGCGTGGCGATGGAATCGCGGAAGCGATTCACCGAACGGTGAAGTCGGCCGGCCTCGAAACCAGCCGGGTGAGGGTCACCCTGACCGGGGGCGACCTCAACCTGCTGCATGGGCAGGGGGGGGAACATGATCCGACGATCATGGTGGTCGTCCAACCGGCCACCGCCTACCCGGACGAGCTGTTCGATCGAGGGGTTCGAGTCTCCGTGGCGGACACGCGAGCCAATCCACTCGATCCGCTGGCCGGACACAAGACCTTGAACTACTGGTCCCGTCTGTCCGAATTGCAATCGGCGGCCGGAAAGGGTGCCAGCGAAGCTCTCTGGTTCATGGTGTCGAACCACCTCGCGGGTGGATGTGTCAGCAATGTGATCCTGGTGAAGGATGGCGAGTTCATCACGCCGATCGCCCGAGGCGAGGAACCGGAGGGGGGGCTGCCGGCACCGGTGCTCCCGGGAATCGTTCGGGCGGAGGTTCTGGGNTGGGCGGCCGCGGAAGGCCGTCCGATTCGGCGGGAGATGATTGGAATCGAACAGATCCTGACTGCGGACGAGGTGTTGCTCACCAACTCCAGCTGGGGTGTGCTCCCGGTGGTCAGTCTCGAAAAAGAGGCCATCGCCGGCGGTGAACCCGGTCCGATCGCCCGATCTCTTCGAGCCTGGTGGCTCGAGCAGTAGGACCGTGCTGGTGCTTGATCGCCAACTCTTCCACGAGCGTTGCGTCAGCGGCGTGGGATGACTCGGACGTTCTCGCGGTCACTCGCGCTGGGGGCGCCAGGAGGGGGCCCGCCTGGCCCGCCTCGTCTGCCTCCGCCGAAGGCGAAGGTCACGAGGGCCGAGGCGAGTCCGAGTGCCAACAGCACCAGGACCATGATGATCGCGAAGAACAGGATCGGTATCGCCAGGAGGAGAACCAGCAGCCCCGCCAGGAAGCGTTTGATCGGACCGCCTCGGTCGACCTGTTTCCATCCGTCCTGCATGCGACGGCCCACCGAGACGACTCGGACGAAGGTCGGACCACCGGGAGGCTGAAAAGAAGACATCCGACCATTCTAGGGCGTTTCTCCCGCCGGATCTGGTGGAGAAATCGACGTCCACCTCCCCGCCGGGAATCCGGCACGTAGCATGATGGCATCCAGGGATGGAGCCCCGATGTCCGACGAGCAGAACATGACGCCAGGNGATGATCCGAGAAGTCGTTTCGTCCACCTTCACCTCCACAGCGAATACTCCCTTCTCGATGGCGGGAATCGAATTCGCAAGCTTGTCGACCGGGTGAAGGAACTCGGCATGACTGCGGTGGCGGTCACCGACCATGGCAACCTTCATGCCGCGTTCGAATTTCATTCCGCGGCCCGTGCGGTCGGAATCAAGCCGATTCTGGGTATCGAGGGGTACGTGGCACCGGACCGGGACGGCAAGCCGGGAGATCGCTTCGACCGTACTCGCACCGGAGTCGCGGACGGCGGATTCCATCTGGTGCTGCTCGCCCTCGATCTGGAGGGCTGGCGGAATCTGATGCGGCTGAGTTCGGACGCCTATCTCAAGGGCTTCTACTACAAGCCGCGAATGGACAAGAGCACCCTGACGGATTGGAACCAGGGCCTGGTTGCGATCAACGGGCACCTTGGATCCTCGATCGCGCATCACCTCACGAATTACGCACGAACCAACGACGAGGCTCACTGGCGACTGGCGATCGACGAGGCGACGTGGCACGCGAAGACGTTCGCTCCGGGGGAGGACGGAGAGCCCCGGTTCTACATCGAACTTCAACGGCACGTTCCCGAGCAGGAGCGGATCAATCCACTGCTCAAGCGGCTGGCCGCGGAACTCGAACTGCCGATGGTGGCGGACAACGATGCGCACTTCCTCCGCGCCGAGGACTATGACGATCACGACACCCTCTGCTGCATCAGCATGCAGAAGAACAAGGACGAGCCCGATCGGCTTCGGTATCCCGAACAGCTGTATGTGAAGAGCGCCGCCGAAATGGAGGAGCTTTTCCCGGAGCCCGAGGAACGCGAGGCACTGGCCAACACCGTCCGGATCGCCGATCGGTGCAACGTCCAGTTGCCCGAGGGTGAGAATCACGCTCCGGTGGTGGAGGTGATTCATCCGGGTGACCCTCCCAAGTACGACGGTGGTGATCTGACCGACTGGTTCAAGCGGTACTGCGCGCGATTTGAACTTCGGCCATTCGATGCCGACAATCGCACCGACGTGACCGAAGAGGATCTGAAGGACGGTTGCGACCAGGCATTGCGGGACCTCTGTGAGGCGGGCTTGATCTGGCGGTACGGACCGGGTGGTGTCACCGATGAGATTCGGGCGAGACTCGAGCGGGAATTGAAGGTCCTCGCGGACAAACTGATCTCCGCCTACTTCCTGATCGTCTGGGACTTCGTCAACTGGGCTCGTCAACGGGGAATTCCGTCGAACGCTCGTGGATCCGGCGTGGGAACCATGGTGGGATACGTCCTCGGACTCTCCAACGCCTGTCCCGTTCACTACGGGTTGCTTTTCGAGCGATTCACGGATCCCGATCGGGCGGAATACCCCGACATCGATATCGACATCTGTCAGAACGGTCGCGCCGATGCGATCGAATACGTCCGTGAGAAGTACGGGCATGTCGCGCAGATCATCACGTTCGGTCGACTCAAGGCGAAGGCGGCGATCAAGGACGTGGCGCGGGTCATGGGATTCTCGCCGTCCGACGGCCAGCGATTGTCGAGTCTGGTCCCTGCGGAACTCAACATCACGATCGATGATGCGATCGCGAAGGAACCCGAGCTTCGCGCGGCCTGCGAGCAGGATCCCCGGGCCCAGCGGGTGATCGATGCGGCCCGGGCGCTCGAGGATCATGCGCGGCATGCCGGGGTGCATGCCGCCGGAGTCATCATGGCCACGCGGCCTCTGGATTCCATGGTCCCGCTCTGTCGGGTTTCCGGTGGGGAGGAGGCGGTCACGCAGTGGGATGGTCCGACCTGCGAGCATATTGGTCTTCTCAAGATGGACTTCCTGGGCCTCCGCACGCTCTCGACCATCGAGCGAGCCAAGGATCTGGTCCGGGATTCCCTTCCGGAAAAGGCGATCTGGGCCGCGGTCGGACAGGAGATGCCCGATCCGGATTCCGGCAGTGGGCGGACCGCGATTCATCCACTCGATCTCGAGCGGATTCCGTTGGATGACGAGAAGGTGCTCGGGCTCTTCCAGCGTGGTGACACCAGCGCCATCTTCCAGTTCGAATCCGGTGGCATGCGCAAACTGCTGACCGAGATGCAGCCCGACCGGTTGGAAGATCTGATTGCGGCGAATGCGCTCTACCGCCCCGGCCCGATGGATCTCATTCCGGACTACAACGCGCGGAAGCATGGGCGGGAGTCGGTACCGAGCGTGCACCAGATCGTGGATGAATACACCGCTGAGACCTACGGGATCATGGTGTATCAGGAGCAGGTGATGCAGGTGTTGCACGGCCTTGGCGGTATTCCGCTGCGGCAGGCGTACACCGTCATCAAGGCCATCTCGAAGAAGAAGATGAAGGTGATCGACGGTGCGAGGGCGGACTTCGTCTCCGGTGCGGCATCGCATGGTGTGAGTGACGTTCAGGCGACCGAGCTCTTCGATCTCATCTTGAAGTTCGCGGGATACGGTTTCAACAAGAGTCACTCGACGGGCTACGCGATCGTGGCCTACCAGACGGCCTACCTGAAGACCTATTTCCCCGCTCAATACATGGCAGCGGTGCTCACCTTCGAGAGTCAGGCCAAGAAGGTCGAGGATTGGGCGATCTATCTTGAAGACTGTCGCCGAGTGGTTCTTCCGGATTCGACGGCCGAAGCCGCGAAGATCGGGGTGGAGGTTCGTCCCCCTGATGTGAATCACTCGGGCGAAGATTTCTCCGTGGTCTTCGAGCAGGGAGAGCGGCCCACCAATTCGACCGGTCACATCCGCTTCGGTCTTCAGGCGATCAAGGGCATCGCCAAGGAGGCGATCGCATCCATCGTCGAAATCAGGGCGAAGGATGGTCCCTTCGAGTCANTGCACGAGTTCTGTGAACGCATCGATCATGCTCGGGTCAACGTGAAGGCGATCGAGTCGCTGATTCGCTCGGGCGCTCTGGATTCACTGCACGGCGAGGACGCGAGGGCCGCGATGCTGGTCGCGGCGCCGGACGCGTTTCGGGCAGGCAAGTCGCTGGCGAGCGATCGGTCTGCGGGGCAGAACATGCTCTTCGGTGGAGGTGGCGATGATGCGACGGATGGTGCCGAAGCCAGTCCCCGCATGCCGCTGCCGGAGACCAAGCCGTGGGATCGGATGACTCGTCTGGCGGAGGAGAAGGAGTCGCTGGGGTTCTTCATCTCGGGTCATCCTCTGGATGACAACGAAGGTTCGATATCGGAATTCTGCAACGCGACCACGGCGAGCATCGGCAACCTNCCCGATGGGGGCCGAGTCGTCCTCGCGGGTGTGGTGAACCGGGTCCGACCGGTGGTCACCAGAACTGGTTCGAAGATGGCGATGTCGACCTTGACGGACAAGCACGGAACGATCGATGCCGTGATCTTCAGCGATGCCTTCGCCAAGCACGGGGCGGAATTGCAGATCGATCGGATCGTGGCAGTGGTCGGGTCATTGGAACTCGGTCGAGGCGAGCCTCAGATCGTGGTGGATGAGATCTTCCCGGTCGAGGACCTCCCGGCTCGGCTGGCGACTCGCCTCGAGTTGCTGTTCGACGAATCGGTGGGTGCTGCGGATGACGATTCCAGCGGAATGGTCGGAGGCGACGAATCGGTCGAACATCGAATGCGATTCGTCTCGGGTCATCTCAAGCAGGTCTCCCGCAGCGTTCAGGCCCTCTCCGGGCGGCCGGTCGAGACGGTCATCCATCTCCGGTTGGTCGATGGTCGCCAGGTGGTCATGTCGTCTCCCGGACTGCGAGTCGTACCCACGGGAGAGCTGGTCTCGCGATTGCGGGACGCGGGCGCAGACGGGGTCCGGGTGCGAGGTGGTCATATCCCCGCTCGGCCGCAGGATGGTCGTCGCCGCGGGCCACGGGTCGCCGCGGGCGAATAAAGCCCGTCATTCCCTCCCGGTCGCTTCAGGGCATCAATCGGGTGGTGGTCCAGGGGCCTTCCGCCGTTCGCTGGTAAACCGCTCGGTCGTGCAGTCGAAACGGATGCCCCTGCCAGAATTCGATTCGGTCCGCGATGATCCGGTACCCGCCCCAGTGGGGCGGNCGCGGAGGTGCCGCATCTCCTGGAAATCGGGCATCGATCTCGGTTCTCCGGGCTTCGAGGGCGGCTCTGGACGCGATCGGCTTCGACTGATCACTGGCCCAGGCGTTCAAGCGACTTTCTCTCGCCCGACTCTCGTAGTAGGCATCGCTCTCGTCGTCGGCGATCTGCTCCACGTGCCCTTCGATCCGCAGTTGGCGGTCGAGAGGGTCCCAATGGAAGACGAGGGCGGCCACATGGTTGGCGGCCAGGTCGTCACCCTTGCGGCTGTCGCGATTGGTGAAGAAGACGAATCCCCGCTCATCGAACTGCTTCAGGAGGACGATGCGGGCGGAAGGCCGGCCATCGGTNCCGAGGGTTGCCAGGGTCATGGCATTGGGATTTGGAAGTCCGGAGGTTTCCGCGGCCTCGTGGAACCACGTGGCGAACTCGGNCATCGGNTCGGCGGGAGGGTGGTCGAAGTCCATGCGAAGGTTCCGAATCATCGGTGAGGTCTGGGTGATCAAACTTCTGGAACATTGGTTTCGTTCGATTCCGGAGTTTGGAGTCGCTCGGAATCATCGAGCAGCTTCTGCATGTCGATCTGGTCGACTTCGTTCGGTTGGATGTCGCCCAGGTGTCTGGCGTTGAGAATGCCGGTTCCGGGGGGCGGNCGTCGGGTGGCCTTCTTTTTTTTGGCTGAGGTCGCCATTTTCGGGCCTCGATCGTCTTCCTCGGAGACGGGGGGCGAAGCCACTTCTTCGATCGAGTCCGGATCTTCGGGATCGATGCCAAAGACCCGAAGCCAGTGTTCGACCTGGCGTCGATCTGCCGGGTGGCCGTTGGAGCGATGATCATTCCTTCTGGCTTTCGCCGAACCGGAGGTCGAGAGGCGGCGGTCTTCGGCGAGTTGTTCGAGGAAGGTCTCGGAGGTGATGACGTTGGCTCGTCGTCGCCTGGTGGCGTGGAGAATCTCCCGATCGCTGGTCACGACCCGGAGTCGCCGCGGTGCGGAGGACCTTTTGACGAATCGCATGATCGCATCGTCCGCCTTGACGCCGGGGCCCGCGAACATCACGTCGACTCCGCGGGTGGCGACTCGATGNGGTTTNGGNGTTCCGTCGCAGACCAGAATCGTCGAGTCCCCGCGATAGCGGCTACTTCCGATCAATTCTGCGAGTTCCTCGAGATCGATGCCGGCGAGGTCTGGCGGGAGTACTCCAACGACGTGGAGGACGTTGTAGGCATCGACAAGGGTGGGCATCGAAATCGATCGTAGCTTCTGGCGTCTTCACGCGGGGGTCTTCCTGCCGCGAGTGAGATCAGAGGACGCCGTGACTTCCGGGCAAAAGAAAACACGGTGCGGCCANGGGCCGCACCGTGTTTGGTTTCGTATCGGTGTTGATCAGCCGCGGCGACGCGAGCGGATGCCTGCAAGGCCGGCGAAGGCCATCAGGCCTGCGGGACCCGGAACCACGATCAGGAAGTCCTGNGTGGTGGGGTCCGTCAGTCCGAGCAGTTGTCCGAAGCCCAGGAAGTCTCCCTCTCCGTTGCCGAGGCCGCTCAGCCAGCCCGCGGCGAGAGTGTTGACCGTGNCNGANGAATTGAACCTGGCGTTTCCGGTCGACAGATCAAGATCGGCAAGGAGGCCTGTGGTCGTCACCGCATCCGAGTCCTGATGGGTGATCTCCCAGATGACCATGGCAAACGCGGCCGACTGGTTGCGGGCATCGCTGCCGGTGGCGTCGGACATGTCGAAGTAATGGCGAGCGTAAAGATCACGGATCAACTCAGCTCGGAGGGAGCCCATCGGGCCGGGACCGGGAGGAGCTTCGGGCACTTCCTCGACCTCGACGGCGTCGAAGGTCTTGGAGGATCCAACGCTGATCCCCTCAAGGATCTGGACGCAGAAGCTGCTGGAACCATTGTCCCAGTTCAGACGACCGGCAGACACGGTGCGATCAAAGGTGTCACCCGTGGCGGTGTCCGAGAAGTATGCCGAAACGGCGCGGGCCGGGGTCACGCTGGCGAGCGTCAGCGTGATGTCGGTATCGCCAGCTCGGATGGCGTCGGCCGAGGCAGAGGTTGCAGTGGCTGCCAGAGCGAGAGCGAAGATCGGCTTGTGGTACATCTCAGGTGCTCTTTCTTCTCGAAACAAGAATGCTTTGTGGGCTGGCCGTCTAATAACGAGTCGGGCATCAAAGCTTGGGTTCAGAATGTGTTGGACTGGTGCGGGAACGGTTTGGCGGTATTCAGCAAACTGCTTGAAGGGCCGCCGGGGGAACAAATGAACGGGTCCGCGGGAACGGACTTCAGAAGCGCCTCAACAAACAAACTGAGAAAGCTTCTATCGCCCTCAGAACGAAGTTTCCAAGGATTGAGGAAATGTTAGCAGGAAACATCCTCAAAATCACGGACTCAGTTTGCCTTTCATGAAAAGGAGCAACATCTGCGGAGGTGGGGTGTGAGTTCTCAGATCGAGTGAGCGATCTTAGTACCTGTCGATGAGGGGCTTAGCCTTGATTTCGCCCGTCCTGAATCTCTGGAAAATCGCCGGCAAACGGCAACTTGGACCATTCGGACTTATCCACGTTGGATTGGCGGAAACGCGAAGACATCGAAAGATCTCGGGAGGAGGCGTCCAAGACCCTTGCGATCGGGCACGGGATCCGTTGTAATACGTGGCTCCCCTGAAACCGGCCCTTATGGCCAGGAGTACGCACGGTATGGCGATTCGAATCAAGGCTCGTGGTGGTGAAAGCGCGGAGCAGATGCTCCGCCGCTTCAAGAAGCTCTGTGAAAAAGAAGGGCTCACCAAAGATGTCAAGAAGCGGCAGTACTACGAAAAGCCTTCCGAGCGCAGCCGGCGTGAAACCCGCAAGCGAGAAGCTCGCGTGGCCCGCGCGGCCATGATGGAACGCTGAACGAACGGCCACGGTCCCCATGCGGACCGTGGTTTTCGTGTTTATCAGGCCGATTGCTGGCGATTCCTGACGGAATTGTCCTGATCGGTCCGATTCCTCATATTCCAGAAAGCTTCTTCTGAGTCGGCGACGTCCGAGTCGGAGGAAGAGTCCGTCGCCGATTTCCGCTTCGCGGGAGCCAAGGATGGAATTCTGGAAGAATCGCCCGAGGTTCTTCAGGGCGATGTCAACGTGATCCGAGCCGCTTCGGGTCACAGTTCCTCTCGTCACGGATCGGGTGTGACCGCATCTCCGGCTCACCCGAACGACACCACCCTCTTCGCGTCTCGTGAAGGATCCGATTCGATGCTGACCCAGATGTCCCCGACCAGTGTGTTCCTGGCCGAGTTGCCCTCGATTTCCGAGGCCCCGGCTTGGTTCCTCGCGCCGATCGGCGCCGTTGTCGCAATCATTGCCGCCGTTCTCTTCTACAAGAACGTGATGAGTCACAGTGAAGGCGACGATGAGATGATCCGAATCGCCAAGGCGGTTCGTGACGGGGCTGGCGCCTATCTCGGCCGCCAGAATCGAATCGTGACCATGGTCTTCTTCGGACTGCTGCTGGTCTTGTTCCTGATGTCGGTGGCAGGACTCCAGCACATCGTGACGGTCGGGGGCGTGGCGGTTGCCGGCCTGCTGTCCGGGCTCTGCGGTTTCTTCGGCATGAAGACCGCGACCAACGCCTCGGCCCGAACCACCGCCGCGGCCAAGGAATCACTGAACGACGGACTCACAGTGGCATTTCGAGCCGGTGCGGTCATGGGCCTGTGTGTCACCGGCTTCGCCCTGCTCGACATCTCGCTCTGGTTCTTCCTCCTTTACGTCATCTTTGGTTCGTCCTTCGACGCCGGTCTGGTGGACATCACCACGATCACCCTGAGCTTCGCCATGGGTGCTTCGTTGCAAGCCCTCTTCGCAAGAGTGGGTGGCGGTATCTACACCAAGGCCGCGGACGTGGGTGCGGACCTCGTCGGCAAGGTCGAAGCTGGTATCCCCGAAGATGACGCCCGAAACCCTGCGACGATCGCGGACAACGTTGGTGACAACGTCGGTGACGTGGCTGGCATGGGTGCGGACCTGTATGAGTCGTATTACGGTTCGGTACTCGCAGCCATGGCGCTGGCCGCCGCGGCTTCGATCCAGCTCTTCTCCCCGGAAGCAGCGGATACCGGTCTCAACAGCCTCAAGTTGGTGACGCTGGCTCCGGCCCTCGCGGGTCTCGGCATTCTCGCCTCGGTCCTGTCGATCTTCGTCGTTCGAACGAAGGAGGGAGCATCGCTGGCCCAACTCCTGAAGAGCCTCCACATGGGGGTCTGGACGAGTTCCTTGCTGATCGTCATCGGCTCCGCGGGGCTGCTCTGGTTCACCCTCGGGGGTGAGAGCATGGTGGCGGCTGGCGTGCACTGGCAGGGCCTTTGGGTCGCGATCATCGCCGGTCTCCTGTCCGGCCTGGTGATCGCCTGGGGCACCGAGCGGTACACCTCCTACGAGCATGCCCCCACGCAACGAATCGCCGAGCAGGCACAGATGGGCCCGGCGACGGTCATCATCTCCGGTATCGCCGAAGGTATGAAGTCGACCTGGATTCCTCTGGTGACCGTCGTGGTCGCGATTCTCGTGGCATTCGTCGCTGCCGGCGGTTCGGAAACCTTCCTGATGGGCGTGTTCGGAGTGGGCATCGCCGCGGTCGGCATGCTTTCAACCCTGGGCATCACCCTGGCAACCGACGCGTACGGCCCGATTGCCGACAACGCGGGTGGCAACGCCGAAATGACGCACCAGCCGCCGATCGTTCGCGAGCGAACCGACATGCTCGACTCGCTCGGAAACACCACGGCTGCCACCGGCAAGGGATTCGCGATCGGCTCTGCAGCCCTCACGGCGCTCGCCCTGCTGGCTGCCTACGTGATCACGGTCAAGACCAACCTCGGTGTGGTCTCCACGCCTCCGGAACAACTCGAGAACACGGCCGCGGTCTACGAAGGCTACGGGGTGTTCGCCATGAACAACGATCCCTCGGCCGAGACTCCCCAGCCTGCCGGGGCCCTGCTCCTTGCTCCCCGTGACCGTCAAACAATTGAAGCGGGCTTTGCGTCCGGCGACTGGTCGCTGAGTCAGGCTCGATCTCTCGGGAACGACCTCTATGTGATGGAGAAGGACGGGAATTCGTATCCCTTCGAAGTCGTCTCCGCCGAGACCGCGACCATTCCGCAGTTGCTGACCTTCTACAACGTGACCCTGATGAACCCCAAGGTTCTTTCCGGGCTCTTCCTCGGTGTCATGCTGGTGTTCGTGTTCTGTGCCATGACGATGAATGCGGTCGGACGAGCCGCCTTCGCGATGATCGACGAATGCCGCCGGCAGTTCGTGATCATGAAGGCCGCGTTCAAGAAGAACGGTCTCTCGGATGAGGACATCGCCGATCCACTCAAGTGGCCGTATCGCGTCGACGTGGACGGCAAGGAGTACCCCGACTACGCATCGTGCGTCGACATCTCGACCGCCGGAGCCCAGCGAGAGATGGTCCTTCCGTCCCTCATGGCGGTCGCGGTACCGATCGTCGTCGGACTCATCCTCGGCGTGGCCGGGGTCATGGGGCTTCTCGTCGGGACTCTGGTCTGTGGCTTCGCGGTGGCGATCTTCATGGCCAATGCGGGCGGTGCCTGGGATAACGCCAAGAAGTACATCGAGACCGGCGAGTTCGGCGGCAAGGGCTCTGATTCTCACAAGGCTGGCGTGGTCGGCGACACCGTTGGAGACCCCTTCAAGGACACCTCGGGCCCGGCCCTGAACATCCTCATCAAGCTGGTGAGTGTTGTTTCCGTGGTATTCGCCGGACTCATCGTGAAATTCGGCCCCTACATCTCCAGCATGCTCGGACTGTGATCGTCCAGTGACGCGAACCAGATCGACCAAGAACCCAGAGCAGGTCCGGGCATTCGCCATCGAATGCGCCCGGACCTGTTCCGACATGAAGTGCACCGAGGTGGTGGTGCTCGACGTGACCGGTCTCAGCCAGGTCTCGGATTTCATCGTCATCGGAACCGGAACCAGCGATCGCCAGATG